>JAJDTF010000148.1 GCA_022827265.1 Acidimicrobiia bacterium
CGACGGGCAGTGCGCCATCGAGGGCATTTCCCCAACGAGCAGGCCGCGATGAAAGCCCTGCTGGCTTGTCGCCACGACCAGACGCAAGAACCGGTCCAACCTGACCGGCAAGACCAACGGCTGGAAAGCCATCCTGAACACCCCGGCCGTCCACTACGGCGACCGGATCGCCGACCACATCCGACGGACACCATCACGGCCGGTTACACAGAAATTCTGACAGTCCCCACCTGAGACGGCAAAGCTATTCATCAGGGACGTTGCCATTGGTTTGGGTTGCACTGCGTTAGCTGCTGTAGCAGTCAAGACCACGATTGCAACGGCGGGCCTCGCGGCCCCGGCGTGGGTTGTTTGGGCTGCGAGCGCTACTGGTGGTGCAGTGTGTTCGGCTTCCATCAATCGGGCTATTGGTGCGATGACTAACGATGGCGGTGACAGCAGGGGCGGTGATGCTGGCGAGGCAGGTCCGCTTGACGGCTGGCAGGACACCACCGACCCCGACAAGCTCGATGCTGCGGCCAAGGCGGCAGCGGAACTGTGGATGAAATCTGGCCCGCAAGGCATCAGCAAAGAGGAAATAGCCAACATTCAGAACCGGCGCGATTGCTACGTGCACAACGACCCGTACGCCTGTGCTGCAATGGGCTAATGACCGCCGAGAACTATCCTGAGGTTGTTACCGTAGTGAAGCCGATGAGATGGTAGTGAAGCCGATGAGATGGAAGAACTGGCTCGGTTTTGTTGTCGCGGCGTCGGTGTCGGTAATCAGCGCGGCGCTTGTAAGCGGTTCGGCGGCGTGGGTAATAGGCGCTGCCGGTTTGTGCTTCAGCATCATGTTGTATCGCCGTTTCGCCAAGCAGCAGCGGCGCGGCGGCTGAGGCTCAGCAGCCTGCTAGTGTGTTGCGTCTGACTTCGCGCGACGGATTCTGAGTTATTTCAAGCAGCATTGGGCAGGGTTTGCGGTCTCAGTGAAGGAGGCTGCGGGCGATGAGCCAGCAGGGCCGAAAGACCAAGAGGCTGCTCACAGCAGAGCAGAAGTACGACTTGTGGGTGCGGATGCTGTCGGGCCAGATCACCCAGTCCCAGGCCGCCGCGGAGGCCGGCGTGGACCGGTCGGTGGTCTCCCGGCTGCGAGCGGTCGCCCGCGACGGCGCGGTCGCTGCTTTGGGGGCGGAAGTGCGCGCTTCGCTTCACGTCACGGGCGGGTCGCTGTCGAGGCGCTCGGCATGGCGCTCCAGTCTGGACGCTGACTGGTCGGCCCAGCCGCACTCCCGCAGCGGCGCGCTCTGCGAGCGCCAGCCGGGTGCGTTCGGAGGTCATGTCGCGTTCCATGCGGGCCATGGCGGCGATCACGGTCGCGACGGCGCGCCCGCCGGCCGTGGTGGCGTCGATGTCCGCGTCGAGCATCACCATCGACCAGGCGATCCCAAGCCCGCTGCTGGCCTGCTCGGCCGTGGAGACACGCGCATAGCCCAAAGCGACAGCCTCGGGAGACCGAGCGTCGGCTGCGGAGCGGCAGGCTGGGGTGCCGGAGCTCGGTGACACTTGATCACTGCATAGGGATATTGAAGGGCATTGCGGCGAGCGCCGATGCCGATATGCATGAAGTAGTCGAGTCTTACGTCGGCTACCCGCCCTGCAATCGCTGAATCGTCAGGCGGTCAGCCACGGATGCGCCGGGTGCCGCAATGTGGTGACGCGACTGTCTCTGGGCAGTCCCAGAAACGCGGTTGAGCGATCAGCAATAGCGTGATTGAAACAGTCATAATTTCACGGTTGCAAGCCCAACAATTTCGTGATCGTCGTCGCACGCCGCGCCTAGGCTGAAGCAGGGAGTTTCGTCATGTCAGAGCGTCTCACACCGTCCGGCTATCGGTCTCGTGTGGTGGACGCCGAGCTGTCCAACGCGTTGCGAGCATCGCCGGCGGTGGTGATCGAAGGCCCGCGCGCCTGCGGCAAGACGTGGACGGGGAAGCACCATGCCAGCAGCGAGGTGCCGTTCGATGCCGTCTTCGAGAACCGGTTGGCTGCGCGGGTCTCGCCGAGCTCGCTGCTGGGCGGCCCTGTGCCCCGGCTCCTCGATGAGTGGCAGCTCGCGCCTGAGGTGTGGGACGCGATGCGGCGTGCCTGCGACGAACGAGGCCGCAAAGGCCAGTTCATCCTGACAGGCTCGGCGAATCCGCCCGACGACGCCACACGGCACACCGGCACGGGCCGGGTCCTCAGAGTGCGGATGAGACCCATGAGCCTGCTGGAGAGCGGCGAATCGACCGGGCAAGTCTCGCTGAGCGAGCTGCTGTCGGGCGAGCGAGCGGCCGCGCCGGCTTCCGAACTCGCGCTCGCCGACATCGTGGATCTGACGTGTCGTGGGGGATGGCCGGGCCTCGTGGGCGACTCTCCGGTGGTGGCTCAGCGGCAGTTGCGCGGCTATTTGGACGAGGTCAGCCGTGCCGACGTCTCCCGGGTGGACGGCACCAGACGCGATCCGGCCGGGGTGCGCAGGCTGCTTGCGTCGCTCGCCCGCAA
>JAJDTF010000108.1 GCA_022827265.1 Acidimicrobiia bacterium
CCCACTGAGACCCATACAGGCGCTCGTTCTCCAGCACCATCCGCACCGCCCGCTCACGCAGCTCGGCGGGATATCTCCCATTTCCTGGCATTGCTCCATCCTCTCAAGGAACAGAGCCTCCACCAAAACCGGGGCGATTCATCTCGCCCCAAGAGGCCGATTTGGGTGATCCGCTGTGGTCAGAGCGCATCGACTCGCATTTCGACGACCGAAACGGCTTCCCGCCGACCGGGCATCCGAGCGAATACGCCGTGGCGTTCGAGGCGGCGTACCCCAGCGCGAGGGATCGCCGCACTCTCGTCGAGGACTGGTCGAAGCGCGGAAACCCATCGTTCGGTCACCGGGTCTTGGGGGCGCTGGTCGCCTCCGGGCGGGCCCGCTGTTTGTTCACGACGAACTTCGACGATCTGGTCGAACGGGCGGCAATGGCGACTGACGAACTGGTCGAGCCCGCGAGGCGCTTGCCGTTGACCGTTGGCACACTCGATCAGGCCGAACGCGCCGAACGCTGCATGCACGAGGGATCCTGGCCACTCCTGGTCAAGCTGCACGGCGACTTCCGGTCTGAACGCTTGATGAACACGGTGGACGAACTGCGAGGCCAGGACGAGCGGCTCCGCAGTGTGGTGGCGCGGGCGTTGGGCCAGTTCGGGTTGTTCGTCGTCGGGTACAGCGGGCGCGATGACTCGGTTATGGATGTCCTGGACGAAGTTGTCGGTGTCGATGGGACGTTCCCTGCCGGGCTCTGGTGGGCCGTGCGACCGGGAACCGCGGTCCTGCCGCGTGTCGAGTCGCTGCTTGCGCAAGCAGCCGCTGCCGGAATCGAGGTCGGGTTCGTGGAATCAGAGAACTTCGACGAGCTTGCCGGCCAGGTCGAACGGGCGGTCGATTTCGACGACGCATTGCAGGAGCACGTGCTGGCGCTCAGGCAGAAGCCGCTTGTCACGCCGGTCTCGTTGCCCGTGTCGCCGGGCACGAGCTATCCGCTGGTCCGCTGCTCGGCTCTCGAACTGCCCGAGAAGGCGCGCGCCGTCACGCTCAAGAAGCCGTTGACCTCTGCTGAGGCCCGGAAGCTCATCAAGAAGGCGGAGGTGTGGGCGACCGTCGCTGCATCGGGACGAACGGTGCTCGCGTTCGGGGCGGATGACGACATCGAAGGCGCGCTTGCGACCGTTGGAGGCCGACTGTCGGGCACCATCGCGCTGGACCCTGACGCGAACTCAGCTCATCGCGGGCTGGTCTACGACGCGTTGGCCAAGTCGCTCGCCAGACGACGCCCATTGTCCCCGGTGCTGCGCGGCCGGGGCCACAGCCTCTTGGTTCGGCCGCCTGGCAGCCACATGCATGCGGACGCTGCAGCAAGGCATCAGAGGTTGCTGCAGCCGCTCCGGGACGCATACCCGTCTCAGATTGTGGGCAGCGTGCCCAAGCTGGGCAGTCATTTCGCCGAATCGGTACGCATCCGGATCGAACGTCACAACGGCAGATGGTGGCTGCTGTTCGAACCCCAGACCTGGGTTGATCTAGACGATCATGAGGACTCAGATCGGCCCACGAACCCGTCGGACCGGGTCCAACCTTCACGCCGCCAACCCTCGCAGGCTCAGATGCGCGCTGCGGACTGGCGCCGGGAACGGTGGGCGCGGCGCTACAACCCGCATTGGAACAAGATCATCGACGCATGGAGCCACCTCATCGCGCCTGATAGGGAGACGGCGGTCACCGCTCACTACTTCGGAGGAGCGGGCATCAACGCAGCCTTTCGCATCTCGGGCAGGACCGGCTGGAGCGACCGCAATGCGAGCACAGCATGAAGCCCGTTGACCTGAGTGATCGCCTGGCTCCCTACACCGCGCTGGGCGAGCCGCTGCTGGCGTTCTCTGCGACAGACGCATCGCGAGTCGACACGAATCCGCTGAGAGGACTCGCTCGATTCGGTGGCTACAGCACCATGGCTCACGCCGAGCGAGTGCGGGTTGCCATCGCCGGGCCGGATTCGGGCCGTGTCAGCCGTCGACTGCTTCTCCGGAACGTCATCGAGCCACAGCAGGCAGGCGCCGACTCCTACACACCCGACTATCCCGGCTTCGAGGCTCTGTTCGGACTGCCGCTCTCGCCAGCTGCGCCATGCGCTCAGCTCACGTTGCCAGAACGAATCGAGGACATCGGCGAAGGCCCGGCCGTCCACCTCGTTCGCACAGCAGTCTCCGATGCGCTTCGCAAGCTGGATCTCGTGCGAGGCGAGTTCGATGTCGCCGTGATCCACCTGCCCGACGCTTGGGAACTAGGACTCAGGAGCGACGACTTCGACGCGCACGACGAAATCAAGGCCATCGGAGCCGAACTCGGGCTACCGACTCAGGTCATCAACGACAAGGCGCTGAGCTTCAGCTACACCGAATCGATCTCGTGGCGCCTCGCGATCGCGCTGTTCACGAAGGCCGGCGGCACCCCATGGCGGCTCGCGCCGCTCACTGGAGTGCCCGAGCGCACCGCCTACATCGGTCTCGCATACGCCCTGCGAGGAGATCCCAGCGACGCCCGATACGTGACCTGCTGCTCGCAGATGTTCGACTCCGACGGCGGCGGGATGCAGTTCGTCGCCTATGACGCCCACGACCCCGTCGAGGACAGCACCGAAGCGCGACGCAAACCGTACCTGAGCCGCGATGACATGCGATCGGTGCTCGCCCGCAGCCTGCGGCTCTACCAGAGCCGCAACGGAGGCGACACACCGCTCCGTGTTGTCATCCACAAGACGACCTCCTTCAAGGAACAGGAACTGGCAGGCCTGTCCGACGCGCTGAGCGCCGTCGACGAGATCGAATGCGTCAACATCACCCCTGCGAGAAGCTGGCGCGGAGTGCGCATCGTGTCGAAATCGGCAGGCGGTGCCAAAGGCACCCCCGACAACTACCCGGTGCACCGCGGGACCATGATCCCGATGTCAGGAACGACGGCGCTGCTGTGGATCGCAGGCAACGCACCGGCCGCGGCCCTGCACGGCCAGAGCTACTACCAAGGCGGAAAGAGCATCCCGTCACCGGTGATGCTCACCAGGCACATGGGCCAAGGGCCGCTCGAACTCATCGCCAGCGAAGTACTCGCGCTCTCCAAGATGGACTGGAACAACGACGCCCTCTACGGCCACGACCCGGTAACCATCAAGTACTCCCAACGCCTCGCAGGCATCATCGCGAACGTCCCGAGCCTCCCCCGCAGCGAATTTCCATACCGGCTCTTCATGTAATTGACCGCGCGCGACAGTGCTTCAACCCGGCGACCGCTGGGCCGTCTCTCGTCGCTTGGCCAACTAGCCCTGATCATTCGTGAGTATTGGGGTGGTGGGGTTTTCGTGTCCGCGGAAAAGCCTTTCTGACCTGCGACGATGTGTGTTGTCGATGCACACAGTGCGCAGATCGGAAAGGCATCTCCGAGGTGAATCTTGGAAGCGTGTCGAATGCGGTGCTGGCATCTGGCGGGGACCGGGTCGTGTCGGGTGCGGGGCTGTTCGTGCTGGGCGGTTTCGCGGACCGGGTGGGGCTGGCGGGGGAGCTGTCGGGGGCGCTGGTGCCGCGCGGGGAGCGGGCGCCGACCCATGACCGGGGGGTGCTGTTGTCGCATCTGTGTCTGGTGCTGGCGGGGGGCGGGGAGGCGTGCAGCGACATTGAGCATCTGCGCGCCGAGCCGGAGCTGTTCGGGTCGGCGGGGTCGGACTCGACGCTGTGGCGGGTCCTCAACGACATCGGAGACGAAGAGCTTGCCGGGCTGTGGCAGGCCGCGGCCGCGGTGCGCGAGCGGGTGCGGCCCCAGATGTCGGCGGGGCCGCTGGTGGCCGGCATCGACTCGACGCTGGTGGAGGTGCACTCGGAGACCAAGGCCGGCGCTGCGCCGCACTTCAAGGGCGGCTTCGGGTTCCGCCCGATGGTGTGCTCCACCGGCGAGGGGGAGCCGCTGTGGGGGATGCTGCGACCGGGCAACGCCGCGGCGAACAGCATCGACGATCGCCTGCGCGTGCCCGAGGGAGCGATCTCGATGCTGCCAGCGAGCGACGCTGCGGGCCACCGGCGCGGCGACCCTGAGGACCTGGTGCGGCGGCCGATGCTGGCACGCATCGACGCGGCGGGCTGCTCGGCCCATATCGCCCACGGGTGCAACGAGCGCAACGTCGGCTTCGCCGTCACCGCGCGGGCCACCGACGGCATCGACGCTGCAATAGCCGCGGCCCGCTGCGACGAGGACCTGTGGACCCAGGCAACGCCGAACCCCAAGCACGCGTCCAAGCCCAGCCGCGCCCAGGTCACCGACCTCTCCGCGCTCGTGGACCTGTCGGACTGGCCCGACGGCACCCGGCTGATCGTGCGACGCGAGCCGCGGCACCCCGGCGCGCAGCGCAGCCTGTTCCCCTCCGACAGCTGGCGCCACCGGGGATTCCTCACCGACGCCCAAGGCAGCCCCGCCCGTGTCGACACGCTCATGCGCCGTCACGCACACATCGAGGACAGCGTCAAACGGCTCAAGGACTCCGGGCTGGCACGAATGCCGTTCACCGCGTGGAACGCCAACCGCGCCTGGACCGTCATGTGCCTCATCTCGCTCGCGCTCGTGACCTGGTCCCAGACACACCAGCTCACCGGCGCCTTCGCCAAAGCAGCACCCAAACGGCTCCGCTGGCAACTGTGGCACCCGCCCGCCATCATCTGCCGACGAGCACGCCGCACCCTCATACGCATCCCCGCACCGCACCCCGGCAGCCAAGCGCTCCTCGCCGCCCAGCACCCCCGCTGAACCCTCGCGCCCCCAAACACGACCGCCGTCCGCGCCGACAGCACCACCCCGCACCCAACCCCAGCCGCCGAACCCCGACACAGCAGCCCGCCAACGCCCCGCCACCACGAAAACCAACACCGAACCACCTCCGCCAACCCGCAGCCGACACCAAACAACGGCCCGAACACCCCACCCACGCCCTCATGAACAATCAGGGCTAGATGCGTTGCGCCGATTACGAACGATGAGAAGACAGGCAACCGTGAACACAGCTCACTCGACTAACGAGGACCGCAAGTGACTCTTTCTGGACACCTGAGCATGCAGCAATCGCTCGCATTCATCGAGGAAACTGATACCGCGATACAACTCTTGGACGAGGGCATCCGAATCATCGAAGCGTGGAACGCTCACGGGGATCGCAGAGTCGTCGGGTTGCATCTCATGGCTCAAGGCTTTGAACGCCTGCTGAAACTCACCAGGGCGATGTGCGAACTACAGCAGAACGGCCATCTGCCAACGTCGAAGGACGCTCGTCGCTGGTCGCACGGACTCGTCAGCCTGCTAGACGGCACCATTGACCACCTTGAGACAGACCTGAATTCCGAGGCCGCCGCCAACAACGACGGAACGACGCGGTCACCGTCCCCAGCAGACGCGACACGCCGCTCATGGCGTCGACAGGACATCACTTCCTGCGCATGGATCCGCATTGGCGCAGTCTCATCCAAGTCCTCGATGAATTCGCCACCGGGGGCCGATACCACAATCTCGACCTGATGCTCGACGGCCAATCTTCTACTGGCGAGCCGGTCGATGGCTGGTCCGCATGCGAAACGGAACTGTTTCGAGCGGATCCCCGCTGGAGCAAGCTGATGACGGACGATCCAGTCGGATTCAGCAAGCATTGGTACCCCCATCTCGCAGGCACTCAGGTAGGAACGCTGCAGCGGGCAGCGCGCGCATTGACAAGGGCCTGGACCTTCGGGCCAGCCAGCGAACCCGGCAGGAAGTTGACTGGCATCATCAGGCGCTTCCTGTTCCTCACCGACGATGACCTGAGCGCATGCCCCCAACGTCAGCACTGAAGAATGCTCGTTGGGCCCGCGAAGCGCTGGCTCGAACTGATCTCGCGCTTCTGCCGGTCGTATCTTGACGGACTACACGTGACGTTGGTGGTGCTGCTGACGTACCCGCCGCCTACGCAGCCAACTAACGAGTCCCCGTCAGACCTGTACAGGGCCCCAACGGCGAATCCGAGCAGATCGCCGACGACTGATTGCGTGCGCGGCAGAACTCTGCCGCCATCGCAGCGGTCGACAGCTAGCGGCCGATGGTTTTGGCCATGCGAGCGGTGGCCTCGTCGAGCATGGCGGGCGAGGTGGCGAAGTTGAGCCGCACGTGCCCGGCACCCTCAGGACCGAAGTCGAGCCCGGAGTTCAGGTACACGCGGCCCCGCCCCAAAAACACCGAGGCAGGGTCGTCGCCCAGGCCCAGCTCGCGGCAGTCCATCCACGCCAGATAGGTGGCATCGGGCGGCCGGTAGCGCACCTCGGGCAGC
>JAJDTF010000117.1 GCA_022827265.1 Acidimicrobiia bacterium
CCGCAGCGTGGCCGTCTGCGCGCCCGCCCCGAACCGCACCGCCGGGTTCTGCGCGCTGTGCAAGCCCGACGTGAGCAGCGACACCCCGGCCTGCGTCGAGGGCTCGAGCCCGAACGTGAAATCGTCGCCCACCGTCGCGCCCTGCACGGTGAGCGGCACCGTCACCGTCTCAGAGCCGGCCAGAGCGTCGCTCAGCGTCAGCGTGAACGTGCGGTAGCCAGTGGCGTCGCCTTCTCCCTCCACCGCGTTGCCGTTCGCGTCGCCGTCAGACGCCGTCATCTCGACGCCCACGTCGTTGTCGGTGATCGTGACCGTGGCGGTCGCCTGCGCGCCGACGTTGTACCCGTTGCCCTGCAGCAGCGTCAGGGTGATCGTCTCGCCGGGATCGATGATCTTGTCCTCGATGACCGAGACCGCGATGACGGCCGTGCCTGACGGGCCCACCACCACCGGGCTCGAGATCATCGTGTAGTCGGCGCCGTTCGTGGCCGACCCGCCGACCGCGAACGCCACGCTGGTATCGGCTTGCGGCGGGGGCGACAGGTTCACCACCACATCGACGCTGCTACCCGCGCCCGACGCCTCCGTCGCGGTGTAGGCGGCCGACGCGAACTCCGCCGACGGCGCCTCCACCGTGAACACCGGCGACACCGCGAGCAGCGCCGAATGTCTCTGCGGGGGACGGCCGGTGTTGATGGAGAGGCGTTCTGAGTTCCCGAGTGCCACATTCGTGCTGCCCAGCTCATGGCCCGACCGTCTGGCGCCTGTGCTCCAGCTGCCGGACCAGAAAGCCCCGGTGTCGGTGCGATCCGCGCCGCTCTCGGTGGTGTCGCCGGCGGCGGTGCTGTCCCAAGAGCCGTCGTAGAAATCGGCGTAGCTGTCGGCCGCCTTGGCCCCGCCCAGCCAAAACACCGGAGTGCCCGCGCTGTCCTTGGTGGCCGCGGTGGAGCCGTCGGCGTAGCCGCCCGAACCGGAGTTCGCCGCCGGGTCCCACATGGCGGTGTTCTCCCGCGCGTCGGCCGACGCAGTCGAGCCCACCACCCTCACCAGCCCCGCATAGGGCACGATCGCGGCATGGCCCCCATGGGCTGCCCGCTGCACGAAAGCGTTGTACTTGCCGATATCGGTCGATTCGGCATTCCTCTTGCCGGACGTGATGAACATCAGCCGGAAGTCCTCGCCCGCGCCGATGCCCGACGGGATGAGCGGCCAGTCCTCGGGCACCTCGACGACGCCGGCTTCGTCGTCGTCGATGAAGAACTCGACCGGCCCGCCCGACACCACCGGCACTGCACCGAAGCCGGCCGACGGCGCCCGGTCGCCCGTGCCTGCGCTGATGCTGACGTAGGGCCGGGTGCGCACCTCGTCGTCCACCGGGACGAAGCGCAGCGTGGCCGTCTGCGCGCCGGCCGCGAACCGCACCGCCGGGTTCTGCGCGCTGTGCAAGCCAGAGGTGACCAGCGACACGCCGGCCTGCGTCGAAGGCTCGAGCCCGAACATGAAATCGTCGCCCACCGTCGCGCCGGTCACCGTCAGCGGCACCGTCACCGTCTCCGCGCCGGTCAGCGCCCGCTCCAGCGTCAGCGTGACCGTGCGATAGCCCGCCGAGTCGCCGGCGCCCTCCACCGCATTGCCGTTCGCGTCGCCGTCGGAGGCCGTCATCTCGACGCTCATCGAGTTGTCGACGATCGTGACCGTGGCGACCGCCTGCGCGCCGACGTTGTAGCCGTTGCGCTCGAGCAGCGTGAGGGTGACCGTCTCGCCGGGATCGATGATCTTGTCCTGGTCGACCGCAACCGTGACGGCGGCCGTGCCCGACGGGCCCACCACCACCGGGCTCGAGATCATCGTGTAGTCGGCGCCGTTGGTGGCCGACCCGCCGATCGCGAACGCCACGCTGGTGTTCGCTTTGGGTGCCGGCGACAGGTTCACCACCACATCGACGCTGCTACCCGCGCCCGACTCCTCGGTGGCCGTGTAGGCGGCCGACGCGAACTCCGCCACCGGCGCCTCCACCGAGAACACCGGCGACATGCCGAACAGCGGGCGCTTCGAGCCGGGGGTGTAGTTCTGGTTGCCGCCCGCGCTCAGCCCCGCATGGTTGCCGGTACGGACAGCGGAGGTGCCCAGACTGAAGCGAGGCGTGCCGTTGCTGCGGCTGCCAGTCCAGATGAGCGTGTTGTCGGTTCGGTCGGCGCCGCTCTCGGTGCGATCGGCGGTGCTGTCCCAGCTCCCGTCGTAGAAGTCGAAGTAGTTGTCGGCCACCTGGTCGCCGCCCAGCCAATGCACCGCGATGCCCGCATCGCCGGCTGCGGCCGACCCGTCGGCGTGGCCGCCCGCACCGCCGTTCAGGTTCTGATTCCACATCTGCGTGTGGACCCGGGCGCTCACTAGGCCGTCCGATCCGACCGCACGCATCAGGCCGGCGTAGGGCACGATGTCGGCGTGGCCGCCGACTGCGACCACGCTGGCCACGAAGTCGCTGTACTCCTCGATCAGCTGGAGGCTGGCATCGCGCCTCTCAGAGGTCACGAACAACAGCCGGAAGTCGGCGCCTGTGCCGACGCCTGAGGGGTTCAGCGGCCAGTCCGCGGGCACCACCAAGGGACCCGTCTCGTCGTCGACGACATGGAACCCGAACGGTCCGACCGACACCGCGCCCGTGCTCACACCGCCGCCGCCGCCGGGGGCCCGGTTGCCGCTGCCCTTGCTGATGTCGATGTAGGGCCGGGTGCGCTTGTCGTTGTCCAGCGGGACGAAGCGCAGCGTGGCGGCGGACGCGCCGGCCGTGAACTGCACCGCCGGGTTCTGCGGGCTGTGCGGGTCGGACGTGAGCAGCGCCACGCCGGTCTGGGAGGAGGGGCTGAGCCCGAACGTGAAGTCGTCGCCTACCGTGGCGCCGGCCACCGTCAGCGGGATGGTGATCACTTCATTCCCCACGAGCGCGCGGCTCAGATTGAGGCTGAGGGCTCGGTAGCCGGTGCTGCCGTCGGCGCCCTCCACCGCGTTGCCGTCGCCATCGCCGCCGGATGCGGATGCCGTCACGTCGATGACCGCCGATCGGCGCACCTGCACATCGACCGAGGGCGGAGACAGCCCTCCGATGGGGTAGTCGGCGGTGCCGACGGTAATGGCGTGGGTGATGGTGGCGGTGCCCAGGGCCACGCCGGTGACGGTGACCTTCTTGGGGGTGCGCCAGTCGTCGGAGTCGAACGACACCGCCGACGACACGGTGGCCTTGCCGGTGTCGTTCGAGGCGGGCGTGACAGTGACCGTCCCGCCCGGGTCGCTGGCGAGTTGCACGTCGTATTCCACGGTGCTGCTCGGGATCAGCTCGAGCTCGTGGGGGGAGACCACCACGGCATGTCCCGCCTCGGCCACGCTGAAGTAGACGGTCTCGTCCAAGGTGTCGGTGTCGTAGCGGTAGGGGCCCTCCGACGACGAGCGCGTCTGGAATCTGATGAGGTACTGGCCGGGCATGGCGGCGGTGTCGACGTCGTCGTCGAAGGGAACGCGCAGAGCCAGCGTGTGCGGGGTGTTCCAGTTGCCCTCCGCGCCCGGCGTGACATCGACTCTTGTCTCCACGAGCGGCGTGTCTGGGTCGTGGTCGATGACCACCTGGTTATGGCTGGTTCTCGGCAGGTCGTACAACTCGGTGAACAGAGGGTCCGCTCCCGCGGGTCTCTCGTGCACTTGGGCGAAGAGGCGAGTCGGCACTCCCGGGTCGACTTCCAGCTTCACCGTCAACGTGCCGCTGTCGCCCTCGGTCAGCGCGATGTTCGTCCCGTCGCCGCCCAGCCCCGACGCCTCGACCACCACAGATTCCGTGCCGTCGAAGACGACGACCTCGACTCGGCCGGCCGCGCCCACCGCAGCATCGAGCGGATCGGAGAGACGCACCTCGAACGTCTCGGGCCCCTCGCCCACAGTGTCGGAGGCGATGTCCACAGTGATGGTCTTGGCGGTGTCGCCGGGGGCGAACACCAGATAGCCCGGGTCAGCGGTGTAGTCGCCCGTCGGCGATGCCGGCAGGACGAAGTAGCTGCGGACCAAACTGGGGTCAAGCACTGGGGTTCCGGTGGTCCAGTAGACCGATGCCGGCACGAGGGTGTCGCCCGTCTTGGTGACGGTGAGCGTCACAGAGCCCTCCGACTCATACCCGTGATACTCCGGGGAGCTGAACGCGAGGGCGGGGGCGTCGGCGTCGTCTTCGATGATGCCCAATGCGGTGCCGCCGAAGGGATGCACGCCGGGGGCGTTCGTGCCGCTGGGGGTGCCGAGCGTCACGGTGAAGTAATGGTCGCTCTCGTAGACGCCGTCGTCGGTGGTGGCGACAGCGAAGGCGGCCGAGGTGGCGCCCTCGGCAATGGTGACGCTGCCGGCGTCGCTGTCGTAGTCGGCGCCGGTGCCGCCCGACGCGCCGGTGGCCGTGACGTAGCCGGGGTCGGCTGCTCTCGCCCGCCCGTCGGCGAGGGTGTAGGGCACCGTGATGCCGCCTTGGGGCGCGGCGGCGGGGATGGTGACGGTGAAGGTGACAGCGCTGCCCTCCGCGGCGGCGGCGTCGGCGACGCGGGCGCCGGTGCCGTCGGGCGCCACGGGCCGATCGGGCGACTCGTCGTCGGTGATGGCGAACCATGCCTGCGCGCCGGGGACCCACGCCTCGATGCCGCCGTCGAGGTTGGTCACCGGCGGCAGGTAGCGGCCGGTGTACTCGGGGTGGTTCGGGTTGAGCGCCCGGAAGTCGTTGGGAAAGGCGATGCGGAACTCCTCGTGGTGGGCATCGCCGTCGTCGAAGCCGTCGGTGGCGTGCATCTCGATGGCAGCGCTCTGCGCGCCGGCGCCGCGGAACTCCAGATAGCGGTAGCCGACGTGGCTGGGGGTCAGCCGGTCGACGGCCTCCACCGACACGCCGACACCTGAGGCGGTCATCTGGAAGTCGTTGAGGCGGGGCGGCCACGCCACGTTGGCCGAGACCCGCGGGCCGCGGACGCTCTGGACCACGTCGCAGGAAGTGCCGTCTGATGCTTCGACCGTGTTGCCGTTGCCGTCGTCGTCGAGAATGCACTCCTGCGCGGCGCCGGGCCTGGTGTGGCCCTTGGCCTCGAGGTACAGCGGCACCCGCACGAACTCGCCCTCCGCGAGGGGGCGGCTCAGGCTCACGGTGAGCGAGTTGTCCACCGCCCCCGGTTCGCCCTCCACCATGACCCGCGAGATGCTGCCGGCATCGCCGACGGTGCGCACGCCGTTGCCTGCCATGGTGACGGTGGTGGCGTCGTCGTCGACCAGGGTCAAGGTGTGAGTCACGGGCGCCACGCCGGCATATGCGCCAGGTCCGCTGAGGGTGTGGGTGATGCCCACCAGCGCATCAGCGGCGTCGTCGGCATTCTGCACGCCGCTGACGATGACGGTCCGTCCGTTATCCCATCTGGGGTAGAACTGCGGGCCGAAGGTCAACGACGCGCCCGTGGTGACGATCGCCTTGCTCGGGTCGGCGCTGGCGACGGTCACCGTGACATCGCCGGTGGGCTGGGTGGTCAGCCGCACCGGGTAGGCGTACAGTCCGCCCTCCAGGAGGCGTCCGTCGCCGACGTCCAGCACCGCCAGGCCTGCGGCAGCGGTCTGGTCGATGAGCGTCATCCGGTACGAGCGCTGCTCGCCCTCGGCGCTGTCGTAGCCGACGCTGCTGTGGCCGGCGCAGCCCGACCCCGCGCACAGGCCGCCCGCCAGGCTCGACGTGAAGTACGGGGCCGGGCCGGTGTCGGAGCGCCGCGGGATGCTCGCCTCGAGCGTCTCGCTCACCGTGTCGGAGTCGGTCAGCGCCGTCACCGCCAGCGTGGCCCGCTGCGCTCCCGCCCCCGAGAGGGTCAGCCGCCCCTGCGTGCCGTCGTCGGAGTCTGCGTAGGCGGCGCCGGCTGGCGAGCCGTCGAGGGCGACGCTGAAGTCCGTGCCCAGCGCCGCCCCGGAGAACGCCAGCGGCACCGTGACTGTCTCGTTGGCCGTGAGCGCCCGGTCGATGACCACTCGGAACTTCGCGGTGTCGGTCGCGCTGCCTTCGGTGGCTGTGGAGTCTTCGCCGTCGATGGGCAGCAGGCGTATCCGGGTCGGCTCGTCGTCGTTTGTCACGGTGAGCGCCACGTCGGGCAGCGTGATGCCCGTGTACTCCGTGGGGGCGGTGGCGGTGTCGGGTCCTTTCACGGTGCGCTGCCGCCCGCCGACGGTGACGGTGCGGTCGGCCTCGTCGAGGTACTTGCTGTCGTAGTCGTACACCGTGAGCTTCAGCGTTCCCGACAGGGCGCCGCCGGGGGTGTCGACGGCGTTGTCGAACGCCCGCAGGCTCACCTCGAAGCTGTGCGGATCGGGATGCCAGGCGCCCTCGGCGGCGTCCCACTCGGCTTGGGACACGCCGGGGGTGCCGTCGGTGTCGAGCAGGTCGAGCCATTGCTGGGTGATCGTGAGGACCTCTCGGGCAGCGGCGGGCGACGGGAGCTCGTGCTTCGCGAAGCTGCCGGTGGCGCTGGCGATCGAGGTGGGCGTGCCATCGGCGTTGGGCACGGTGTCGGCCACTCCCGCCACGATCACGATCGGCCCCGTGGGCGGGCTGTCGAGGCTCACGGTGATCGTGTCCCGGTGGTCGCGGGGGTCGCTGTTGGCGGTGCGCTCCATCATCGAGGCGCCGCCGCCGCTGACGGTGACGCCGCCGCCGCCGGTGCCGGTCAGGGTGGTGTCGGACGCGTCGGCGATGGTGATGTCCCACTCGGCGAGCAGTGCCGCGCCCGTGCACTGCGCGCTGGAGCAGAGCTGCAGCCCGAACGTCTCGTCGTCGGTGTCGTTGTCGGCCCGGGCCTCCACCTCGAAGCGGATGCGTTGCGAGGCGGGCCTGATCTGGGTCTGGGCGCCGTTGCCGCCCGGCGTGATGGACCGCTGGTCGGTGGTGGCCGACAGGTCGCCCTGCTCAGCGGTGTAGGACCCCGCGAGCGGTTTGATGCGCAGGTAGTGCGCCGAGGCATCGGGCACGTTGGAGATCTCGAAATACCGCTGCTGGCCCTCGACGATGGAGGTGCGGTGCAGGTACGGGGCGCCCGTGACGGAGGTCTGCGCGGCTGCCTCGGGCGGCACCACCGCCAGCGGCACCACCGCCAGCAGCGACGCCGCCGTCGCCACAGCCAGACCGGCGGTCAGCAGGCGTCTCATGCCAATGCAGACTCACCGACAAGCCCGCGCTGGCGCAGCCCGCGCTGCCATTGACCCCCCCCCCCCGGACCTTGCACGCGCAGAGTCACTATCACGCCGCCGTCATTGACAGGCACAGCGGGCGAGACGCGGCGTCTCAAGCCGACGGGTCCATGGGGGCCACATAGCTCAAACTACTCGGCAACACTCGAGCCGTCGCAGCCCGACAGGCCCAGGGGCGGCCGGGGCTCAGATCGGCATGGAAGCGAAGGCGCCGGCACCGAGCTGTGTGCACTCGTGAGGACAGGCAAGCCGACAGACTGAGGCCAGACTGAAGCCAGTGCTCCACGGCGTATCGATCACCATTGCGGCGGTGCTGCTGTCGGCGGCATGCAGCGGTTCGGGGCCGACGCCCGGCGCTGGTGATTCGATCGGCGCCGACGGTCTGGGGGCATGCGAGCGCGAGCGTCTGGCCGCGGCGCTCGGCCTGGCCGATGCAGCGGAGCTGTCGCTGCCGCTCGAAGCCGCTGATGAACCGCTCGCCGACATCGCCCGGGACATCTGCGCGCTCGACACCGGCGCTCGACGATCCGCGACACCGCCGGACACCGGGGTGCGCTCCCCTGCGCAGGAGCGTGACGCTGCCTTGCCCGCATCGCTGGTGGATGCGCCTGCGCTCTTCGATCCGGACGACAGCCCGCCCGGAGACGATCCAGCACTCGACGAGCTCTGGGCGCTGTGCGGGCAGGGCTCGGCCAGCGCCTGCAATGCCTTGCTGTACGAGTCGCCCGCCGGCAGCGACTATGAAGCGTTCGCATTCAGCTGCGGGGGGCGCGAGAACCTGCACTGCAGCGTGCTGCTGGGCGATCCGGGCGCCGACGCCGGCCTGCTGGGCATCGAATTCGAACCCGAGTCCCCGGCGCCGGGGAACATTCCCGAACTGGACGGCTGGTGGGCGGCGTGCGGCGGCGGCAGCAGCCGGGCATGCGCACAGCTCGTGCTGTCGGCACCAGGGGGATCGGCCTATGCCAGCTTCGGCTGGACCTGCGGCGGTCGCACTACCCGGGATTGCGTCTTGCTGGTGGGCGACGACGGCGCTCCGCCTGCGCTCGCCGGCCGGTCTCCCCAGGATCCGCCTCCCGGCGGCGACGAGTACCTGGATCAACTCTGGGAGCGCTGCGGCGCCGCCGACGCACCGGCATGCCGCGACCTGGCCACCTTCGGACCCCCCGGGAGCGACTACGAGCGGTACGCCCTGTCGTGCGGCTGGCGAGCCGTCAGGGCGTGCGCCCGGCTCTTCGCCGAGCAATCCGGAGGCTGAGCCCCGAACCCGAGCGGCCCGCGAGCGAAGCGAGCCAGAACGGCAAGCTCAGCGCGAAGCCGTTGCCCGAGCAGCCAGTGCGCGTATCTGGCGCCCGATGGGGCTAAACAACACGTCGTGATCGCCGACGCGTTGGCAGCAAAGCGCATTGCCATCACCGGTGCAACCGGTTTCTTGGGCACGGCGCTCGTCGAGCGGCTGCTGCGCTCGGTTCCCGACTGCGAGCTGGTGCTGCTGGTTCGGCCGGGCCGCCGCACCGACGTGAACCGGCGCGTGCAGCGCGAGATCCTGCGCAACGACGCATTCGAGCGTCTCCGTGATGCGTGGGGCGATGACTTCGATGAGATCTGCAGCCGGCGCATCACGGCAGTGTCCGGCGATGTGAGCATCGACGGCCTCGGCCTCTCCCCCGGCGATCTCGAGCTGCTCTGCGGCTGCGACGTCATCATCCACGCAGCCGCCACCGTCAGCTTCGACAGCCCGCTGGACGCATCGATCGAGACCAATCTGCTCGGTCCCAACCGATTGCTCGAGGCCTGCCAGTCCCGCGGCGCTGCGCCGCATTTCATCGCCGTGTCGACCTGCTATGTCGCCGGGAATCGGCGGGGCTCAGCAGCCGAGGTGTTCCTGGCCGACACACCGTTCTCGATGGACGTCGACTGGCGCTCCGAGGTGTCTGCCGCGCGCCGCACCCGCGCCGATCTCGACGCTGCCAGCCGCACCCCGGAGCGCCTGCGCCGCTTCCATCGCGATGCGCGTTCCGAACTCGGCCCCGCCGGCCTGCCACTGCTCGCCGCCAAGACCGAGCAGTTGCGCCGGGAATGGGTGGACGCCGAGATGGTCACGGCCGGCCGCAGCCGCGCAACCTCGCTGGGCTGGCCCGACGTCTATACGTATTCGAAAGCGCTGGGCGAGCAGGCGCTGATGGAGCTGCAGGGCGATGTGCCCATCTCCATCGTTCGCCCATCCATCATCGAATCGGCCTTCGCCGAGCCCTCGCCGGGCTGGATCCGTGGCTTCCGCATGGCCGAGCCGCTGTTCGTGTCGTTCGCGAAGGGCGAGCTCGACACCTTCCCGGGCTACCCCGAGGGCATCATCGATGTCATCCCGGTCGACATGGTTGCCGCGGCGATCATCGCCGTTGCCGCGCGAGGTCCGGTGCCCGAGCCGGAGATCTTCCAGGTGGCCTCGGGTGCAGTGAACCCGCTGCGCTTCAAGGTGCTGACCGAGACGACCATTCAGTGGTTCCAGGACCACCCGGTCTATGACGCCAAGGGTCACCCCACGGCCAGCACCCAGTGGAACTACGCCGGGGCGAGCGGTCTGGAAGAGCAGCTCGACCGGGCCATGTCGCTGTTCAACACGGCGGAGAAGGTGGTGCACCGCCTGCCGATGCGCGGCCGAAACGACTTCACCATCCGGCTCGCTCAGCGGCGGGCCGGACTCGAGCAGATCCGCGACTATGTCCTGCTGTACGGCGCCTATGGCAAGTGCGAAGCGCTGTACGAGATCGACCGCACCACCGAGCTGTGGGAATCGCTGCCTGCAGCCGACCGCGAGCGGTTCGGCTTCGACCCCCGGGTCATCGACTGGGCCACCTACATCGCCGACGTGCACCTGCCCACCGTCATCGCCCAGGCACGTGTCAAGACCACACCCCAGCCCCGCACCGGGCCGAGCCGCAACGAGCGCCTGCGCACCGCGGTGCTGGACCCAGCACGCCATTTCGCCGCATTCGACCTCGAGAACACGCTGATCGCCAGCAACGTGGTCGAAACCTACGCATGGCTCGCCACCCGGCGGCTCGACACTCCCCAGCGAGTGCGATTCGCCCTGCGCACGCTCGCGGAGACACCCGGCCTGTGGCGACGGGATCGCCGCGATCGCACCGATTTCCTGCGCTACTTCTACCGGCGTTACAAGGGTGCGCCGGTGGGCCAGCTCGACGCCGACGCGGCAGAGATGCTCAGCCATCTGTTCTTGACCAAGGCGTTCCCGGCGGGGCTGCGACGGGTGCGTGACCACCGTGCCGCCGGGCATCGCACTGTGCTCATCACCGGTGCGCTCGAGCTGGCGGTGCAGCCGCTGGCGCCGCTGTTCGACCACATCATCGCAGCGCGCATCGACAGCCGTGAGGGGCGCTATACCGGCGAGATGATCGATGTGCCGCCCACCGGCGAGGTGCGCGCCCAGATGATGGTGGACTGGGCCGCAACCGAAGGGCTCGACTTGGCACAGGGCGTGGCGTATGCCGATGCAGCCTCGGACATGCCGATGCTGGAGGCCGTGGGCTACCCGGTCGCGGTGAATCCCGAGACCCGGCTCGTGACCATCGCCGACAAGCGGGGATGGCTGTGCGAGAACTGGGAACGCTCCCCCGGCGGCCCCAGGCCCCTGCTGCCGATCGCGCCGCCGTTCCGGGTGCGCGCCAACACCGACCGGCTCGACCGCACGCATCGGTCCCGCCGGGCGCGCGCCACGGTCGGGGACCTTGCTGAAGGATCTCGACGGTGACCGCGCGCAAGGGCCTCGTGCTCGAGGTGGATCGCACCACCCCGCCGATCCTGTTCCACCACGGCGAGGGGCTCCGCCTGGAGAAGCTGCCCGTCGGCAGCCGGGTCGTGTACCCCAACGAGCCGCTGGATCCGGTGCGCGATCCCGAACGGGCCATCGCCGAGGCCCTGGCCAACCCGCTGGGCGATCGCGAGCCCCTGGCCGCCTACATGCAGCCGGGAATGAAGCTGACCATCGCCTTCGACGACCTCTCGCTGCCGCTGCCCCCGATGGCGGCTCCCGACATCCGCGGCCGCATCATCGAGCAGGTGCTCGACATGGCGGCCGCTGCGGGCGTCGACGACGTCGAGCTCATCGCCGCCCTGGCGCTGCATCGCCGCATGACCGAAGCAGAGCTGCGCCACGCCGTCGGCGACCGCGTGTACGACGCCTTCACCCCTCACGGCCAGCTCTACAACTTCGACGCCGAGGATCCCGACGCGCTCACCCACCTGGGCACCACCGACGCCGGCGAGGAGGTGGTGATCTCCAAGCGCGCCGCCGAGTCGGACCTGCTGGTGTACGTCAACATCAACCTGGTGTCGATGGACGGCGGCCACAAGAGCGTCGCTACCGGCCTGTCGCCCTACACGGCGCTGCGCCACCACCACAACGTGCACACGATGCTGCACTCGACATCGTTCATGGACCCCGAGAGCTCGGAGCTGCACACTCGCAACTGGCGCCAAGGGCGCCTGCTGGCGGAGGCCGGCGTGAAGGTGTTCCAGATCGAGACGACGCTCAACAACAACGAATTCCCTTCGCCGTACGACTTCCTGAAGCGGCGCGAGTGGGAGATGACGCCGCGGGACCGCATGATGCTGATGGGCACCAAGACGGCGCTCGACCTGATGTCCCGCCGGCAGGCCCGGCGCATCTTCCAAGGCATCCGGGCGCCGTACGGGCTGACATCGGTGCAGGCCGGCGAGGTCGAGGCCGTGCACCGCCAGACGCTGACCCACGTCTACCGCCAGCACCTGGTGCGGGTGGAAGGCCAGACCGACGTGCTGACGATGGGACTGCCCTACATCTGCCCCTACAACGTCAACTCGATCATGAACCCGATCCTGGTGGCGTGCCTGGGTCTCGGCTACTTCTTCAACCTGTACCGGGGCCGCCCGCTCGTCCGCCACGGCGGCGTGGTGATCATGACGCACCCCACCCCGTGGGAGTTCCACCCGGTGCACCATCCCAGCTACATCGACTTCTTCGAAGAGGTGCTCGCCGACACCACCGATCCGGCGGTCATCGAGCATCGGTACGAGAAGCGCTACGCCGAGGACGAGTGGTACCGGCACCTGTACCGCACCTCCTACGCCTACCACGGCGTGCACCCGTTCTACATGTGGTACTGGTGCGCGCATGCGCTCGAGCATCTGGGCGGGGTGATCATCGTGGGCGGCGACAAAGCCGCTACCCAGCGCATGGGCTTCCGTTCGGCTACGACGATGAACGATGCGCTCGAGATGGCAACCGACGTGGTCGGGCGCGACCCGTCGATCACTCATTTCCACAATCCGCCCATGCTGATGGCCGATGTCGTCTGAGAAGCCCCCGATCTCGCACCTCGGGTCCAAGCGCGCTCAGCGCACGAGGGCGTCGGTGACGCGCATCATGCGCGGCGCCGACTTCCCGCTGCGGGCGGCCGCAACCCCGCGGGGCGAGGCGCCTTTGCCGGTCAATGCGGGCGCGAACTACGACACCGACTGGGCGCGGCGCTTCCCGGCTCGGGTTGCCCGACGGGTGGCACGCGACACGATCGTCCGCACTCTGGTGCGCTACTACGCCCAGCCGACGATCAAGGGCGTGGACCGGCTGAGCGAGCTCGACGGTCCGGCGGTGTTCGCAGCCAACCACCAGAGCCACGTCGATACAGCGGTCATCGCCACCTCGGTTCCCGAGCCGTGGTGCAACCGGCTCGTGGTCGGCGCTGCGGCCGACTATTTCTTCGGGAACCGGGCGACTTCGGCGATCTCTGCTCTGTTCGTCGGCGCCATCCCCATCGAGCGAACCGCGCTCAACCGACAGACCATCGACAAGGCGGTGGCGCTGCTGCGCGGCGGCTGGAGCCTCGTGATCTACCCCGAGGGAGGTCGCTCCCGCGACGGCTGGGGTCAGCAGTTCCGTCCCGGGGCCGCATTCCTGGCCAAGCAGGCCGGTGTCCCCGTGGTGCCCGTGCACATCCGGGGCACTTTCGACATCCTGCGCAAGGGCCGCGCATGGCCCAAGCGCGCCCGCTCGGTGATCAATTTCGGCCGCCCATTGAGCTTCGACGAGGGTGAGAACAACCGCCGCTTCACGCGGCGGCTGCAAGCCGCAGTGGAAGGGCTCGCCGACGAGACCGCCACGGGAAACTGGTTCGCGGCCCGACGGCGCCTGCACAGCGCCGACAGCCCCGGACTCGAGGGCCCCACGGCATCGGCATGGCGTCGCCGCTGGGCGCTTACCGAGCCCGCGCCACCAGAAGGGTCCTCTGCCACCACAGCAGCCTCGAAGCGCCGCTGGCCCTACGTCTGAGCATTCACGTCAACAGGCTCAATTGCCTGAGCCCGCGCTGCTCGTATCGTTCGATCCATGCAGTCGATGGCTTCTGCACACGGCGCGATGGGGCACGACCCAGCCGGCGTGGAAGGACGTCACATCGCGCCGGGCACCGTCCGCCGGGCAGCGGCCCTGGCACGGCCGTACCGGACGATGCTGTCGGGATTCCTCGCTGCGCAGCTGCTCGGAGCATTGGCGTTCCTGGTGCCGCCGATCCTGTTCGGGCGCATCATCGACGAGGCCATCCCGGCGGGAGACCGTTGGCAGCTCAACGTGCTGGCAGCGATCATCGTGGCCGCAGCGTTCTGCGAGGCCGGCCTGTCGTTCATCGAGCGCTGGTGGTCGGCGCGCATCGGGGAAGGGCTGATCTTCGATCTGCGAGTGGGCCTGTACGACCACGTGCAGCGGATGCCGATCGCGTTCTTCACTCACGTGCAGACCGGCTCGCTGATCAGCCGGATGAACAACGACGTCATCGGCGCCCAGCGGGCGTTCACCGGCACGCTCAGCTCGGTGGTGTCGAACACGATCGTGCTTGCCACGACACTCGTGGCCATGCTGGCGCTGGAGTGGCGCCTGACGCTGCTCGCGCTGGCGCTGCTGCCGGTGTTCATCGCACCGACGAAGCGAGTGGGCCGGCGGCTCCAAGCACTGACTCGCCAGAGCATGGAGCACAACGCCGCGATGAACACAGTGATGACCGAACGCTTGAACGTGGCCGGAGCGCTGCTCGTCAAGCTGTTCGGGCGGCATGACGTCGAGCGGGCCGGGTTCA
This sequence comes from Acidimicrobiia bacterium, assembly GCA_022827265.1. Classification (GTDB taxonomy): domain Bacteria; phylum Actinomycetota; class Acidimicrobiia; order Acidimicrobiales; family Poriferisodalaceae; genus Poriferisodalis. The sequence goes on from JAJDTF010000117.1 coordinate 14,361, forward strand.
GCCGCTCGGCGCGGACTGTGCGCGACATCGGTGTGCGCAGTGCGCTGTACGGGCGAGCGTTCTTCATCGGCCTCAGCCTGGTGGGGGCCGTCGGGGCCGCGATGCTGTACTGGGTCGGCGCGCATCTGGTGATCTCCGGTGCGCTCACGGTCGGCACGCTGGTGGCCATGGGGTTGATGGTGGTGCGCATCTACATGCCGCTGACCAGCCTGACGAATGCCCGGGTCGACGTGATGACTGCGCTGGTCTCGTTCGAGCGTGTGTTTGCGGTGCTCGACCTTCCGAACCCGATTGCCGATCGCTCAGATGCCGTCGAGCTCGACGCAGTGGACGGGCGGATCGAGCTGCGGGACGTGACCTTCACCTACCCCGCTGCCGACAACGAGATGCTGCTGGAACTGGGCGGAGCCCCTGCGACGCCACAACAGCACAGCGGAGCCCCTGCGACGCCACAGCAGCACAGCGGAGCCCCTGCGACGCCACAGCAGCACAGCGACACCGCGACGGGGCCGGTGCTCGACTGCGTGTCTGCAGTCATCGAGCCGGGCCAGACGGTGGCGCTCGTCGGGCCGTCAGGCGCCGGCAAGACGACGCTGGCTGCGCTGATTGCGAGGCTGTACGACGTCGACGGCGGCGCCGTGTCCATCGACGGGCACGATGTGCGCGACGTCACGTCAGCATCGCTGCGATCTCACATCGGCGTCGTCTCGCAGGATCCGCACCTATTCCACGACACCATCGCCGCCAACCTGCGCTATGCGCGACCGGGCGCAACCGACGAGGAACTTGCCGCGGCTTGCCGCGCGGCGCACATCGACGAGCTGATCGAGAGCCTGCCGGAGGGCTGGAACACTGTCGTGGGCGAGCGGGGCTACCGGCTCTCGGGTGGTGAAAAGCAGCGTCTCGCAATTGCGCGGGTGCTGCTGAAGCACCCGGCAATCGTGGTGCTCGACGAGGCCACGAGCCATCTCGACAGCGAGAACGAGGCGCTGGTGCAGAGCGCTCTGGCCACGGCGCTCGCCGGTCGGACCGCGGTGGTCATCGCGCACCGTCTCTCGACCGTCACCGACGCCGACCAGATCCTGGTGCTCGATCGCGGGCGTCTCGTCGAGCAGGGGCGCCACCTCGACCTGCTCGCCGCAGACGGCCTCTACGCCGACCTGTACCGCACGCTGGTGGGGGCTGATGAGCCTGCTGGTGTCGGCTGATACGCCCGCCCCATGCTGGCGGCGGTACAGCTGGGCCGCTGCTGCCCTGGCGCTCGGTCTCGCCACCCTTGTCTTGCCGCAGCCGCTCGGGGCGACCGTCATCGAGCCGGCAGCAGCTGTCCGCGAACCGATCATCGGGCCGTGGGCACCGCCGCCGGTCCCCGACGAGCCCGTGTCGCGCTGGCAGGAGCCAGGACCCGCTGACGTCGAGTCGCTGTCGTTCCCGCACTTCACCGGGCCGGAGTTCAACGAGCTGTTCACCACGGCAGCGCTGCCGAACCTGTCGCCGGTCTCGGCCTCGCCGACGATCACCGATTCGGCCGAGATGGACGAGCAGATCCGTACCGAGGCCATCGAACGCGGTTACCAGCGCCGGCCACTGCCGGCCGACTACGCGCTGCTGCGCCTCATCGACGACGGCCTGGCGTTGCAGCGTCCCGCCGCCGCGGCATGGCTGGCCTTGGAGCAGGACGCTGCCGAGCACGGTTTCGAGCTGGAGCTCCAATCGGCGTACAGGGGGCACCGTTACCAGCGAGCGGTGTTCTTGCGCCCGCTCGAAGCGCCCTATGGGCTCGAGGTCTTGGCGGAGCGCCTGAAGGTGTCGGCGCCGCCGGGTTACTCCAAGCACCACACGGGGTATGCGATCGACATCGGCCAGGTGGGGCACTCCCACTTCGGCTCCTCGCCTGCCCATGAGTGGATGTCGGCCGACAACTTCGCCAACGCCAAGAAGCACGGCTGGATCCCGAGCTACCCGCCTGATGGGGGTCGGCAGGGCCCGATGCCCGAGCCATGGGAGTTCACCTACGTCGGCGTCGAGGCGATCCTGTGCTTCCACCAACCCCCGACCGGCGACGACCCCCTCTGCACCGCCTGAGCGAGCGACCAAGAGGCTGAGCCGCCAGGCGAAGCCGGGGCCTGAGCGGCCCGTGAGCCCAATCGCATGGGAATGGGGAACATGAGCGGGAAACACAGGGCGAGTAGCGTCCTGCGGATGGCTGAGACTGCAACCGAGCGCCGTGAGGCAGATCCCGATCTCCTGAAGAAGCTCGCCTTCCAAGTGTGGACGTACAAGAAGGGCGAGATGGTGTCGGCGATGCTGCACATCGGCGACCAGCTCGGGCTGTTCGCAGCCCTCTCGGAGACTCAGCCCGCTACGAGCCACGACGTGGCTGAGGCGACCGGCCTCGCCGAGCGGCTGGTGCGAGAATGGCTCTACGGCGTGGCCGCTGCCGGTCTCGTCGCCCATGACGACGGGGCCTTCTCGTTGTCGCCCGAGGCCGAGGCGCTGCTCGTCGATGAGGAGGGCTCGCTGCACTTCGCCATGGGCGCATTTCGCGGCGGGCTCGGCGACCAGGTCTTGGATCTGATCCTCGAGTCGTTCCGCACCGGCATCGGCATGACCTACGAGCAGCAGGGTCCCCGGGCGGCGGCCGGGCTGGCCCGCACCACCGGGCCCTTCAGCCGCCAGAACCTCACCTCGGTCATCCTGGGCGGCCTCGACGGCGTCGTGGCCAAGCTGGAACGCGGCGCGAAGGTGCTGGACGTCGGCTGCGGAGCGGGCGTGTCGGCCTGCTTGATCGCAGAGAAGTGGCCCAATACCGAGGTCGTCGGCTTCGACCCGTCGGCCATCGCCGTACAGCAGGCACAGGAGCGTGCCGAGGACGCGGGCCTGGAGAACACGACATTCATCGAGGCCGGAGCTGCCGACGTGCCTGCCACGGGCGATTTCGATCTGGCGCTCACGTTCGACTGCCTCCACGACATGCCCCGCCCCGACGACGCTCTCGACGCGATCCGGGCTGCTCTCGACGCCGACGGCACGCTGCTCATCAAGGACATCCGCTCCAAGGGCGACTTCAACCTCGACCAGCGCAACCCGATGCTGGCCATGTTCTACGGCTTCTCCATCACGAGCTGCCTGCAGTCGGCGCTGAGCGAGCCGGGCGGCATGGGACTGGGCACCCTCGGCCTCTATCCCGACAAAGCCCGCGAGATGACGGCAGCCGCCGGATTCACACGCTTCACCGAGCACGACTTCAGCGACGCCGCGAACCTCTACTACGAAGTGCGCCCCTGAGAGGCTGAGCCGCTGATCGCGCAGCGACGAGAAGGCGCGCCAGTCCGCGCTTCCTCTAGATAGGTTCGACGGCCAGCAGGCTCAGCCGCCGCGCATGGGCTGAGCACGCCGACGAGCCCGGGAGGACATATGGCTGTTCACGCGAGTACTCCGATCGAGCTGATCGAAGGGGTGTACGCCGGGCTGGCCGACGCCGTGACGTTCGGGCGTGAGCGGTTGGGCCGCGCGCTCACGCTGTCGGAGAAGATCCTCATCGCGCACCTGTCCCACCGCGAACAGGAACTCGAACGGGGAATCTCCTACGTCGACTTGGCGCCCGACCGTGTCGCCATGCAGGACGCCACCGCACAGATGGCGTGGCTGCAGTTCATGACTGCCGGTCTGGACGAGGTGGCGGTGCCCACCACGACCCACTGCGACCATCTCATCCAGGCTCGCGACGACGGCAAGCGCGACCTGCTCGCCGCCTCGGAGAACAACGAGGAGGTCTACGACTTCCTCGCGAGCGTGTGCGCCCGCTACGGCGCAGGCTTCTGGAAGCCCGGCAGCGGCATCATCCACCAGGTCGTGCTCGAGCAGTACGCCTTTCCCGGCGGGATGATGATCGGCACCGACAGCCACACGCCCAATGCCGGCGGGCTGGGCATGGTGGCCGTCGGAGTCGGCGGCGCCGACGCCGTCGACGTCATGACCGGCTTCGCCTGGAACGTGCGCTGGCCCAAAGTCATCGGCGTGCACCTGGTCGGCGAGCTGTCCGGTTGGAGTGCGCCGAAGGACGTGATCTTGAAGGTGGCGGAGATCCTCACGGTCTCGGGCGGCACCGGGGCGATCGTGGAGTACTTCGGCCCGGGCGCCGAATCGCTGAGCGCCACCGGCAAGGGCACGATCTGCAACATGGGTGCCGAGATCGGCGCCACCACGTCGCTGTTCGGCTACGACGCCGCCATGGCCCGCTACCTGTCGGCGACCGGTCGGGCTGATGTGGCAGCAGCCGCCGATGCGGTCGCGCAGCACCTGCGGCCCGACGACGATGCCATGGCCGACCCTGGGGCCCATTACGACGAGGTCATCGAGATCGACCTGTCCCGGCTGCGGCCCCACATCAACGGGCCGCACACGCCCGACCTCGCACGCGAGGTGTCGGCGTTGGGCGCGGAGGCCCAAGCCGAGGGCTGGCCGCTTCAGATCAGCGCAGCGCTCATCGGCAGCTGCACGAACTCCAGCTACGAGGACATCACCCGGGCTGCTTCGATCGCCCGCGACGCCGCCGCCAAGGGGCTGCGGGCGCGGACGCAGCTGCTCGTGACCCCCGGCTCGGAGCAGGTGCGCGCCACCATCGAACGAGACGGGCTGCTCGCCGACTTCGAGGCGCTGGGCGCCACCGTGCTCGCCAATGCCTGCGGACCCTGCATCGGCCAGTGGGACCGCTCAGGCGACGAGAACTACGTGCCCGGCCAGGCGAACGTGATCGTCACGTCCTACAACCGCAATTTCCCCAAGCGAAACGACGGCGACGCCGCCACGCTGGCATTCGTCACCTCGCCCGAGACGGTCATGGCACTGGCGCTGGCAGGAACGCTGGACTTCGATCCGGTTGAAGGCGTGCTGCACACCGATGCCGGAGAGCCGGTCACGCTGCCGACGCCGGTGGGCGTCGAGCTGCCGCCGGCCGGCTTCGATCCCGGCGAGAGCGGGTTCGTGGCTCCGCCGGCCGACCCCCGCAGCGTCGAGGTGCAGGTCTCGCCGACGTCGGACCGCCTGCAGGTGCTCGAACCGTTCGAAGCGTGGGACGGCAACGATTACGCAGATCTCCCGGTGCTGGTCAAGGCCAAGGGCAAGTTCACCACCGACCACATCTCCATGGCCGGCCCGTGGCTTCGCTACCGGGGCCACCTCGAGAACATCTCAGGGAACCTGTACCTCGGTGCCGTGAACGCCTTCGACGGTTACGACGTGGGGCACGGCAAGAACCAGTTGACCGGCGAGACGCAGCCGTACCCGGAGATCGCGAAGGCATACCACTCCGCCGGCGTGAACTGGGTGGTGATCGGCGACCAGAACATGGGCGAGGGTTCGAGCCGCGAACATGCCGCCATGGAGCCGCGCTTCCGGGGCGGCCTGGTCGCGCTGTGCCGCAGTTTCGCCCGCATCCATGAGACCAACCTGAAGAAGCAGGGCATGCTGCCGCTCACGTTTGCGGACCCCGCCGACTACGACCGCATCGATGAGGACGACCGGATCTCGGTGGTGGGGCTCGACGATCTGGCGCCAGGCCGCCCCGTCGAGGTGCAGGTGCGCAAGCCGTCGGGTGCCACGTTCTCGTTCGAGGCCAACCACACCTTCAGCGACGACCAGGTGGAATGGTTCAAGGCAGGCTCGGCGCTCAACATCATCCGAGCCTCGCTCTGAGAGCGCGGGCCGACCGACGCGAGGAAGCCGGCCCGGGGGGTGGGCCGGCTTCTTCGCTGAGGTCGTTGGGCGTGGGGCACGCTTCGACCTGTTGCCGGTCGGAGCGGGGGCTTCCGATCCGGCACTCGCCCGCCTGGGTGGGGGGACACCGTGCGGCGGTGCGATATGTGGAGCGGTATGGGGTAACCGCTCACGAGCAAGTTACCCCGGGTCTCGCTATCGGGCCAGCAGTTAGCGCAGATAGTTTCAATCTCTTTTGGAGATGATCTGCAGCCGGGCGCTAGCGTGACCGCATGGATCTGAAATACCTCGACGCGCTGGCTGCGGTTGCCGCACACGGCCGGTTCTCGGCAGCGGCACGAGCACTGCACACCGTGCAGTCGAACGTGTCCAGCCACGTCGCAAAACTGGAGGACGAACTCGGCGCTGTGCTCGTGGATCGCGCCGCGGGGTCGTTGACGCCAGAGGGTGAGGTCGTGCTGGCACGCACCAAGCGCATCAATGGCGAGATCGCAGCCATGCGGGCTGATGTGGCGTCGATGACGTCGCATGTCACCGGCGACGTGCACTTGGGCATCATCGGCACTCCCGGACGCTGGCTGCTGCCGCCCTTCCTCGATGAACTGCGCCGGCAACACCCAGATGTCGACGCCACGGTGGTCGACGCCACCACCCTGGCGCTCACGCGCTTGCTCGAGGGCGGCGAACTCGATCTTGCTGTGGTGAACGCCCCGCTCGATCATGAGGAGCTGGTGGCCACGCCGCTGTTCGCCGAAGAGTTCGTGGTCATCGCGCCCACCGGCCACGCGCTTGCGGCGCTCGGTGATCGAGAGGTGAGCTTCGTCGAACTCGAGCAGCACGAGCTGCTGCTCGGGCCGCCTGGCTCGGTCATGCGCATGCTCATCGACTCGGCCGCAGCGCGGCGCGGCGTGGCGTTGCGGACGATGGCACAGCTCGACGGCATCCGGCTCACCGCCACGCTCGCGTTCCAGGGCTACGGGCCCGCCATTGTGCCGATTACCTCGATCCCGGTCTGGACTGACCGGGGCGACTGGAGCGTGCTGACCGTTGCGGATCTGCCTCCTCGCCAGGTGGCGCTGGCCATCCGTCGCCGCGGGATGCTGTCGGCGCCGGCGGCGGCAGCGCGCGACATGCTGCGCTCAGTGATACGCAGCGTGTCCCGCCGCATCCCCGGCGTCACCGCCACATAGATTGACGGCAGTGGACCTGCAGCTGCGCGCCGGTGCAAGTGGACATGTCACGGCCGGCATCGCCACCCTCGGCGAGCGGACGGCCATGCTCATCTCCGCCGACAGTCCCCACCGGCGCGGCGCGCTGTCGCCCGCCGACAGCGAGACCATCGTCGCAGGCTTGCAGACGGCGCTCGCCAAACGCCTGCCGGTGGTGCTCATGCTGTCGTCCAGCGGCGCCGACGCGCACTATGGCGTCGCAGCGCTGCACGGCTGGGGCGAAGCCGCCCGGGTGCTCGTGCGGTGCTCGGGAGTGGTCCCGGTCCTGGCCGGGGTGACAGGGCAGGCCATCTCGGGCATCGCCTTGCTGATCGGGTTGTCCGATGTCGTCGTGATGTCCGACGATGCCTATGCCTTCGTGAGCGGCCCCGTCCCGGTGCGCGAGATGACCGGCGTGGCCATCGGGCCCGACGAACTGGGCGGCGCCCCGATTCATGCCACCGCATCGGGAACTGCGTCCGCCGTGACCTCCACCGAGGGCGTGCTCGACATGCTGACCGAGATCCTGAGCTACCTGCCGCCCCACTGCGACGAGCTGCCGCCACGCATCGAGACCGGCGATCCGCGTGAGCGCTCGACCCCTGCTGCGGGAGAGATGCTGCCATCGGTGCCGACGGGTGCCTACGACGTGCGCGACATCATCATGGAACTCGTCGACGAGGGCTGCCTGACCGAACTGCGGGCGGGTTGGGCGCCGAATCTCGTCACGGGCTTCGCCACGCTGGGCGGCTACTCGGTTGGCGTGCTCGCGAACCAGCCGATGAGCATCGCCGGCACGCTCGACATCGCCGCCAGCCAGAAGGGCGCCCGCTTCGTCAATTTCTGCGATGCCTTCGGCTTGCCTCTGGTCACCTTGGTGGACACGCCCGGCTTCTACCCCGGCAAAGACCTCGAATGGCGCGGGATGATCCGCCACGGCGCTCAGCTCGCTTTTGCCTATGCCCGCGCCACGGTGCCGCGGGTGGCCGTGGTGCTGCGCAAGTCGTACGGCGGCGCCTACATCGTCATGGACTCCAAGACGATGGGCAACGACGTGTACCTGGCGTGGCCCAGCGCCGAGCTGGCGGTGATGGGCGCATCCCAGGCGGCTCAGATACTCCGACGCGGCGCGGGCGAGGACGAGATCGCCGACTACGTCACCGACTACGAGGACACGTACCTGAATCCCTACGTCGCCGCCGAGCGCGGCTACGTCGATTGCGTCATCGACCCCGCCGACACGCGCCGGGAGCTCATCGACACGCTCGACATGCTGGCCACCAAGCGCGAACGGCTGCGCCAGCGTCGCCACGACAACGCCCCCCTCTAGGCGCTGGGATTCGCGGCGAAGCGACATTTTGGGTACATTCGGCGGCGCGAACAAGGGGGACTGATGGCGCAGGACAGCTTCACGATCACCGACAACCGCACAGGAGAGTCGGTGACCGTTCCCGTGGTCGACGGCACGATCTCCGCGGCCGCACTGCGCGAGCTGGACCGAGGCCTGTGGTTCTACGACCCCGCCTACCTCTCCACAGCCAACTGCGATTCGAAGATCACGGAGATCGACGGCAACGAGGGCGTCCTGCGGTACCGCGGCTACCCCATCGAGCAGCTCGCCGAGCAGTCCAGCTTCCTCGAGGTGGCCTACCTGCTGATCCACGGCGAGCTGCCCACCGAGGCCGAGGCGGCTGAGTGGATCCACCACATCACGTTCCACACCTACGTGCACGAGGACATCACGCGTTTCATCAAGGGCTTCCGCTACGACGCCCACCCGATGGGCACGCTGGTCTCCACCATCGCCGCTCTGTCCACCTTCTACCCGGAGGCCAAGGACATCGACGATCCCTACACGCGGCTGGTCCAGATCATCCGGCTGATGGCCAAGATGCCCACGATGGCGGCGTTCACCTACCGCAACCGGATGGGCCTGCCCTACGAGTACCCGGTCAACCACCTCTCCTACACCGGCAACTTCCTGCGGATGATGTGGAGCGTGGCCGACCCCGACTACGTGCCCGACTCGACGCTCACGCGAGCCCTCGACGTGCTGTTCATCCTGCACGCCGACCACGAGCAGAACTGCTCCACCACCACGATGCGCACGGTGGGGTCCAGCCGGGCCGATCCGTATTCGGCGGTGGCGGCGGCAACCTGCGGGCTGTACGGGCCGCTGCACGGGGGCGCCAACGAGCAGGTCATCCGGATGCTGCACGAGATCGGCAGCTTCGACAACGTGGCTTCCTACGTCGAGCGAGCCAAGTCGGGCGATGTGCTGCTGCAGGGCTTCGGGCACCGGGTGTACAAGAACTACGACCCGCGGGCCAAGATCATCAAGGAGACCGCCGATGCGGTGTTCAAGGTGACCGGCCTGAACCCGCTGCTCGACATCGCCATGAAGCTCGAAGAGGTGGCGCTCAGCGACTCCTACTTCAAGGACCGGCGCCTGTACCCCAACGTCGACTTCTACTCGGGCCTCATCTATGAGGCGATGGGCTTCCCGCTGGACATGTTCACCGTGCTGTTCGCCATCGGCCGGACGCCGGGATGGCTGGCGCACTGGGTGGAGATGCTCGGCGACCCCGAGCAGAAGATCTACCGCCCCCGCCAGAAGTACACCGGCCCAGGCCAGCGCGACTACGTCGCCATCGAGAACCGCTAGCCAGCTCTCCCCCGCCGGGCGCTGCGCCGGTCAGAGGCCGACGCTGGGCCCGGGCGGGTCGATGCCGATGTCGGGTTCGACGCCCAAGGCCCGCATGAGGTCGGGAATGTCCGTCTCGAGTGTGTTCCACACGATTTCTGGATCGATGTTGTGGTACTCGTGCGCCACCAGATTGCGCATGTCCCGGATGTCGTCCCACGGGATGTCGGGGAACGCTGCCGTGGTGGTCGGGGAGAGATGGACGGCTGAGGCGCCGATGTTGGCGATCATCTGGGCGGCGACAGGCAAGTTCTTCCAGTCGCTGTCGAAGGCGTCACGGCCTTCGTCGCGGATGCGAAGAGCCATCTCCGAGCTGGCAATGATGTCCAGCAGACGGGCCTGGTCGCTGCGCGTCACAGCGAGATCGCGTCGCTGAGCATCGAGGAATACGGCGGTTCGAGCGCTGAGGCTGAAGAGACGTCGACCTCGCAGCCCAAGAGTTCTCTGAGTTCACGCCGGAGCGCGGCCACGTTGAGCAAGGTCGTGCCAGGGCCAAAGGTGCACACGAAGTCACAATCGCTGTCGTTGCGATCGGTACCCCGCGCTACAGAGCCGACCAAGGCGATCGACGACGCGTTGTGCTTGTGAGCCGCGGCGACTATCGCAGCTCGATGGCGCTCGAGAACCTGCTCGCGTCGAGACACGCTCCCATCGTATTCATGCAGCGCCACACCACCGCCGCAGCGCAGCCGGACATCTAGAGCGCCGTCACTCTTGTCGGCGTCGTGGGGATCGAACGCGTGGTGCTCGCCAGTTGTGCTCGCTCATCATCACATCTAGCGCCCACTCCTTCGTGCGCCCAACCGACATCAAACGGTGCGCGATGGTGACATCTGTTGCTGCGCGTAATCGACATCACGTGGTGCGCGAAAACGGCATCCAGACCTGCGTCGAACCGGCATGAGCGCTTCCGCAATCGTCGCAGCGTTATGTCTGCAAATGTTCACATGCATCACCTGCAAACATTCACATAGGTGGAGTCTGCAAGGCTGAGTTCGCTACAGTCAGGCTGCAATGGACGCGACGGCAGACACAGTTGCCTACCTGCCGCGCGTCGTCGATGTACTGCTGGCCGAACGGCTGAGGATCATGCCGATGGCCGTCATTGACGGACCGCGCGCGTGCGGCAAAACCACGACAGCCAGCCGGCTGGCACAGCGCATCCTGCCGCTTGATCGCGACAGCGCCGCCCGGGAGCACGCCGCCCACGGCACGCTGCCGTTAGACGATGGGCCGTTTCCGACACTGCTCGATGAGTGGCAGCTCGCCGAGCCGCTGTGGAACCAGCTCAGGCGCATCAGCGACCGCCTCGGTCGACCAGGACTCTTCCTTCTGACGGGGTCGGCCCAGCCAGCCGATGACATCACCCGTCATTCTGGCGCCGGCCGGGTCGCTCGGCTGCGGATGCGCACGCTGTCGCTGTTCGAGTCGGGTGACTCGCCCGGCTTGGTCAGCCTCGCAGGCCTGTTCGACGGCGAGGCATGCGCCGCATGGCCCAGCGACTCGCCGGCCACGGCAGACCAGACCTACGACGGTGATGCTGCGGCACAACTGCGCTCCGTCGTCGATGTGCTCTGTCGTGGCGGTTGGCCCGCATGTGCAGCGATGAGTCCGTCCGATGCCCAGCTGTATCTGACGGACTACCTGGAAGAAATCTGCCGGGTAGACATCAGGCAGCTTGCCGGCCGCAGACACGACCCCACCAACGTGCGCCGCACGATTGCCTCGCTGGCACGTCACAGCGGCTCAGCGCCGACAATGAAGACGCTTGCTGCAGACATCGCGGGGCGGCAGCCGCTCGCTCACGCAACGCTGCAGAGCTACCTGTCCACGCTCGAAGCCATCCACATCAGCGAAGACCAGCCGCACTGGTCACCCCATCTGGCGTCGCGCGCCCGCCTGCGCCAGGCAGCGAAACGGCATCTGGCTGACCCGGCGCTCGCCGTCAACGCATTGAGCGCGAACGCGCAACGACTCCTCGACGACCGTGCGCTGCTCGGCCACCTGTTCGAATCGTTGGCAGTCCGCGACCTGCGCATCTACGCCCATGCGCTCGGTGGCAGCGTGTACCACTACTCCGACAGCAACGAACTCGAAGCAGACGCAATCGTCGAACTGCGCGACGGCCGCTGGATCGCTGTCGAGGTCAAGCTCGGCGAGCCAAGTTCCATCGATGAAGCCGCTACATCGCTGAACAAGCTCTGTGACCACATAGACACCGACCGGATGGGTCCGCCCGCCAAGTTGCTCGTCATCACGGCCACCGGGTACGCCTATGAGCGCAGCGACGGCGTGGCGGTCGCGCCCCTCACGCTCCTCGGCCCGTGACCGCACGACACACCACCCGCTCCGCCTCCGAACCCTGCCATCGCTATTGGATCGCGACGGCGGGCGTTCACTGCCCATCCAACGGCAATGTGCAGCAACATTCCCGCCACTACCAGCAGCACGACATGGGTCGGCCTCATGCAATGTCCAGCAGGATCTTGCCGATGTTGGCGTTGGTGGCCATGTACTCGTGCGCTTCGGCGATGTCATCGAGTGCGAAGCGCGAGTCGACGACCGGTCGCAGCGCGCCGTCGTCGAAGCGCGGCAGCAGTTCGGTGCAGAAGCGCTGGTTGGCGTCGATCTTCTGCTCGATGGGCCGCGAGCGCAGCACGGTGCCGATGAGCGCCGCCCGCTTGGGCAGCAATGCGCCGAGCGGGAACGTTGCCATGGGCTCGCCCATGACGCCGACTTGGATAATGCGGCCCTGGACGCGCACCGAGGCGATGTTGCGGGCCAGGTACTCGCCGCCGATCACATCGAGCACCACGTCCACGCCTTGGCGGCCCGTCCAGTCCTTGATCGCATCGGCGAAGTCGGTCTCGGTGTAGTCAATGACGAGGTCGGCGCCGAGGTCGGTGCAGGCCGCCACCTTGGACATCGAGCAGGTGACGGCGATGCGGGCACCGATGGCTTTGACGATCTGGATGGCAGCGGTACCGACGCCTGACGCGCCAGCATGCACCAGCGCCGTGCCGCCCGAGGCCAACCCGCCCTGGGTCATGAGCGCATCATGAGCCGTCATGAAGACCTCGGGGATGGCTGCGGCATCGCGCAGCTCCACCGAGGCGGGGATGCGCTGCAGCATGCGTTCGTGGGTGACGACCTGCTCGGCCTTCGCGCCGCCCGACACGATGCCCATCACCTCGTCGCCCACAGACCAGCCCGTCACACGCGCGCCAAGCGCCGCAATCGTGCCGGCGAACTCGAGACCCGGGATCTCGAATTCGGCCTTGGGACCCGGTGCGGGATACAGGCCCATGCGCTGGAGCAGGTCGGCGCGGTTCATCGCCGAGCACGCCACCTGCACCAGCACCTCCTCGGGTCCCGGCACCGGGTCGGGAACATCCCGCACTTGGAGCACGTCGACGCCGCCGTATTCGGGTATCACCACTGCACGCATGAGCGGCGACGGTAGCCCGCCGGTGGTTAGCCTGCGAGCCCGTGCGTCGGGATGCTGTCATCGCCCTCGAGGGCGCGAACAACTGTCGTGACATCGGCGGCTACCCCGCAGCCGGTGGCCGCCACGTGCGGATGGGGGCGCTGTTCCGCTCCGATCGCCTGAGCACGCTGACCCTCGACGATCTCGACGAGCTGGGCAGCCGGGGCATCCGCACCGTGGTCGACTTCCGGGCCGGGCCCGAGATCGAGCGTGACCGCTCGCGGCTGTGGCCTGGCGTGACCTCGCACATCTCGCTGCCAGTAGGCGACACCGTGGACGGTGACATCAGCATGGTGGACCAGATCTTCGAGGGCCGGCTGCGGTCGGTCAGTGAAGACGACATGGCCGGGCTGTACCTGCAGATGATCGGCTCCTACGGCGAGCGGTTCGCGCAGCTCGTGGCGATTGCCGCCGATGTCGACCATCTGCCGATGCTGTTCCACTGCACGGCCGGCAAGGACCGCAGCGGCATCGCGTCTGCACTGCTGCTGGAAGCGCTCGGCGTCGCCCGCGAGACCGTGCTGGACGACTACTGCCTCACCAACGAGCTGCGATCCCACCAGCGCATGGCCGAGCTGGCGCCGGAGTTCGCCAAGATCAACATCGACATCAACGAAGTGCGCGCCATCCTCAGCGCGCCGCGCGGGGTGATGGCAACGGTGCTGGCTGAGATCGATGACCGCTTCGGACGTCTGTCCAACGGCACCGAGGCGACAGGCGTCGAGGGTTATCTCCTTGCCCACGGACTCGACCCAGCGGCGCTGGAGATGCTGCGGGCGAACCTGCTGATCTGAGGCTGCCGGCGACGAGGGTCTCCTACCGGTCGGTGCGGTACAGGTAGCTGATGTCCCAGTAGCCGTACAGCGTGGGCGTGGTGTTGCCCAACACGTTGCGCACGGCGCCGAGCCGCTCGCCGAGCGTCGTGTAGATCAACGGCACGTTCGCTGCGGCGATGGCCTGCGCCTCGCGATAGAGCCGGACTCGCTTCTCGTGATCGAGTTCCTGACTGGCCTCGATATAGAGCCGGTCGATCTCGGCTTCCCAGTCGGTCGCGGGCTCGTCCTGGAACGGATGCCACAGGTGCAGCGACTGGGAGCTGTGCCACAGACCGATGCCGCTGTAGGGATCGGGGCCCCCGGTGAAGCCGATGACCATGGCTTCCCAGTCGTAGGTGGTGGTGAGCCGCGACACCAGGTCTCGGAATTCGATCGCCTCGTGGGTCACGTCGAGACCCGCCTCGGCCATCCCGTCCCGGACGATCTCGGTGACGGCCTGGCGCACGGCGTTGCCCGTATTGGTCACCAGCGTGAACGAGATGGGGTTGCCCAAATCGTCCTCGCGAATGCCGTCGCCGTCAGTGTCGATCCACCCCAGGTCGTCCAGGAGATCGTTCGCCCTGTCGATGTCGTACGGGTAGCGGCGCACATCGGGGTTGTGGAAATCGCCGGCGGCCGGGCTCACTGACGACCACTGCTCGTAGCCCAGCCCGTGCTGGATGCCGTCGATCATGGCCGCCTTGTCGAGCGTGTGGGCCACCGCCTGACGGAAGTCGACGTTGCCGAACCAGTGCAGCTTGATCGGGTCGACGAACGGCTCGCCTGCGTCGTTCGAGCCCGGATTCTGGTTGAAGGTCAGGAATGTGGTGCCGAAGCCGGGACCCCGGCGGTGCAGGGCGAAGTTCTCCTCGCTCTGCAATGGCTCCAGCAGCGCATATTCCTCACCCAGCACGCCATGGAAGTCCGCGGTGCCATCGCGGAACAATGCCAGCTCAGACTCCAGATCCGGCACCACGATGTGCACCACCTGATCCAGGTATGGGAGCTGTTGGCCGTCGGCGTCGGTCTGCCAGTAGTGCGGGTTGCGCTTGAAGACGATCCGCTCCTCGGGCGTGTACTCGCCGATAGTGAACGGGCCGGTGCCGATGATCTCGGTTGGGTCGGTGTCGATGGTCCAGAACTCGGTGAACGTGCCCGCCTCGATGGGACCCTCGAAGATGTGCTTGGGGTAGATGGACGTGCTCATCGAACGCAGGAACGGTGCGAACGGCTGGGGCAGCACGAACTCGACCGTGTAGTCGTCGAGCGCTGCCACCGTCATCTTCGATGTCTCCCACT
>JAJDTF010000156.1 GCA_022827265.1 Acidimicrobiia bacterium
TCGGCCGCTGACGAAAATGGCTTGACTCATCGGACCCATATCTCCCATATTCATGGGTATGGGTACTCTGGGTGATGTGAAGACCACGATTGACGTGCATGACGAGCTGCTGAAGCGAGCTAAGCGGCACGCCAAGGAAACCGGTCAGACGCTGCGTTCAGTCATCGAGGAAGGCCTGCGACTAGTACTGGAGAAACCTCCGCCGACCGGTTACAAGCTGCCGGACCTGCGCGTGGGGGACCCGGATGGCCCGAACCCCTTCGAGAAGTTCACATTCGCCGAGATGCTCGAGATGAGCGGGCGTGAATGGCCGAAGTCGAGATGATCGCAGTCGATACAAACATCCTCGTGTACGCCCAGCGCTACGAGATGCCGCAGAACCAAGCCGCCTTCGACCTCATGAATCAGCTCTCGGAGGGATCTGAGCGTTGGGCCATCCCGTGGCCCTGCTGTTACGAGTTCCTGGGCGTGGCAACGAATCGTCGCGCCTGGGGAGACAGTGTGAGCACCACCGAACAGGCATGGCGCCAGCTCGAGGCGTGGACAGCGTCGCCGTCGTGCCGGCTGATCGGCGAGACCGCTGGTTTCATGTACACCTTGTCGGAGATCGTGAACGGCCTGAACGTTCGCGGCCCCAAGATCCACGACGCCAAGATCGCGGCGATCTGCTTGGCCAATGGTGTCGACGTCTTGCTGACCAACGACCGTGACTTCGCGATGTTCCCCCAGCTCGTGACGAGGAACCCATTCGTTGGGTGAGCAGTTTCGAACTAGCGGGCGCTAGAGCAACCCGAGTGCGGGTACCTCGAGGTGCTTACGAAGCTGGGAGAGAAACCGACCGCTCGTGCCTCCGTCGATGAGCCGGTGGTCGAACGTGGCTGAGATGGTCATGACCGGCACTTCGACGGGGTTGCCGTTGTTCAGCCGTACCTGCGGCCGGGCGGCGCCGAACGCCACGATGGTGCTGGTGCCGACGGGCAGCATCGGTGTGCCGGCCTCGATGCCGACCGCGCCAACGTTGTTGACGGTGCATGTCGGGTCGGCGAGCTCACCGGGAGAGATGGTGCGCTCTCGGGCCGCGACAGCCAGGCGATCAATCTCTTGCGCCAGCGATGCCGCCGTGTGCAGGTCGGCGTCGCGCACGACAGGCACCAGCAAGCCGCTCGGCGTGTCGACGGCGACGCCGATGTCGTACCGGTCGAAGAACACGGCTTCATCGCCGTCGAGGCGGGCGTTGATGACGGGATGGTCCCGCAGCACCGGAATGAGCAGCGTTACGAACACCGCGTCGAGCGGCACCGGCGATTCCAGGCGATCGCGCAGGGCGGCCCGGGTTGCCAGCAGGCCGCTGGCATCGACGTCCACCATTGCTGTGAACTGTGGGATGGTCCGCGCCGACTCAGTCAGGTGTGCCGCGATGGAACGCCGCGTCGCACTCAGTCGTTCGCGGTGCTCGCGTGCAGCGCTGGGCTGAGCTCCCGAGAGGCCGTCCGCGACAGCCGTCAGATCGGCGAGTGTGACGGCACCGTCTGGGCCGCTCCCGCGCACTTGGGCGAGGTCGATGCCTGCATCGCGAGCCGCTTTGCGCACCTTGGGCATGGCTCGGACCGTCCCGCTCGCGCAGCTTGACCCTATATCGGGAGCGGAATCCGGCCGGTGTGCTGTCACGGCCGTCGAGCGAGCCTCGATTGCCTGCAGGACATCCGCGCGGGTCACCCGTCCACCGTTGCCGCTGCCTGCGATCGACGCGAGATCCACGTCATTGTCGGCAGCGAGGCGTCGTACCAACGGAGAAGAGATGACGTTTGCGCCGGTGGCCGCCTCCGCTGCTGGGACCCCAGTGGCTGCGATTTCGCGTGCCGATAGGGCGACAGATGCGGCTGCAGCGACCCCTGCCACAGCAGCCGCCGCAGTGCCTGCGCTCGTGACGGCCGACATCTGCGCTGGCAGCGATTCACCCGCCGCGCCAATGGCGAAGAGCGGCTCGCCGACGGCGATGACATCGCCCGGTTCGCCACCGAGCGCAAGCACCGTGCCGCGAAACGGGCTGGACAACTCGACCACCGACTTGTCGGTCTCCACCGAGCAGACCAACTGGTCGAGCTCGATCTGGTCGCCCTCTGCCACGTACCACTCGACGATCTCGGCCTCGACCATCGCGTCGCCGATCTTGGGCAGCAGGAAGATCTCAGCCACGGCGCGGCCTGTTCACCCGGCCATCGCCCGGCGTACGCCCGCGGCGATGCGCTCTGCGGTGATCGTCGAGTATTTCTCGAGCTGGGTCGGTCCCCAGAACACATCCATGTGGGCCACCCGCACCGGCGGGCTCTCCAGGGAGTAGGCAGCCTGTTCGGCGACGGTCGCCAGAATCTCGGCACCCACGCCGCCGCTCGTATGGTCCTCATGGGCGACTACGAGGCGTCCGGTCTTGGCCACGCTGTCGAGCACCATCTCGGTGTCCCACGGATACAGCGTGCGCAGATCGATGACCTCAACCGAGATGTCTTCGGCGTCGAGCGCGGCAGCGGCCTTCTGGGCTTCATGCTGCGGCGGACCGAATGTCACGACCGTGATGTCGGTGCCCTCGCAACGTATCGCCGCTCGTCCGAACGGGATCGAGTACGGCGCCACCGGCACGTTTTCGGACAATCCTCGATACAGCGCGATCGGCTCGAAGAACATGACCGGGTCGGGGCTGGACAGCGCCGTCTCCAGCAGACCCTTCGCGTCGTAGGGCGTCGACGGGTATACCACCACCAGGCCGGGAGCGTGAGTGAAGTAGCTCTCAGGCGAGTCGGTGTGGAACTCGTACGCCCCGGTATTCGTGCCCACCGGCATGCGGATGACGATCGGGGCGGTCATGTGGCCCCGGTAGCGCCACCGGAGGCGTCCGACATGGCCGATGACCTGGTCGAATGCCGGGTACACGAAGCCTGCGAACTCCATCTCGGCGACCGGGCGGAACCCGCCCATCGCCATGCCGACCGACGTGCCCACAATGCCGGTCTCGCACAGCGGCGTGTCGACTACTCGCCGGTCGCCGAAGCGCTCCGCCATGTGCTCGGTCACGCGGAACAC
>JAJDTF010000151.1 GCA_022827265.1 Acidimicrobiia bacterium
TGCCGTTGCGAGTGATGAAGATCCTCTCGTGAGTGCTGTGAACCCGCTCAACGAATTCCGAGAAGCGGTCCTTCACGGTGCGCAGCGATTCGGTTGTCATGACCACAATTGTGCCACGTTGCGGTACCAGACTCCAACCGGACTTGTGACAGCCCCTTCGTACGTTGCGGGCCATGACACAACACACCACACGCATCCTTCCCGACTACGACTCCGCCGAGCGGCCGGCTTGGCTGGTGCACGGCGCCCACGAGGCGTGGCGCGCGGCGCTGCCGACGACCGAGTCCATCGGATGGTCCGAGTTCGTTGTACGCGCATGCGACGAGATGGCCACTGCCGCCGATGGGCTCCCCGGAATTCCCGGACCTGGCAGCGACCCGCCCGACGACGGGCTGCAGGTCGCCATGGCAGCGGCGCTGCTGGGCGACATCGCGACCCGGGCTGTCTCGCCGTACGACGCGAACGAGATGTGCCGCCGGGCGTACCCGCGCTGCTGGGACGCGACGTTGGACGGACTGGCGAGCAGCCCGCACGCCACTGCCGAGGCTGACCCTGTCCTCTATGACCACAGCGTTTCGCTGCGGTCGTTCAGCGACCCTGATGTGCGATGGCCCGCAGGCATGCACGAGGCCCTCCAGGCGGTCATGGATCTGGCGAACGAAGTGAGCGCTTCCAGCTCGCTCGGGTTGTGCCTCACCCATGTCGCGCCCGGCCCGGTGGTGTGGCCGCCGCCCGCGGCTCCGCCGGCGCTCGACCGTGAACGGTGCGACCTCGACGCCGCAGTTGCGGGAACGCTGGTCAGCCATCAGGAGCACGCTGCCATGCTTCACAGCTACCTGTCGGCGCGTGATGATCCCGACATTCCGGATCCGTCACCGGCCGAGACCGACCAGGTGCAAGCAGCCGTGCGCGACTGGTCGGCCGAGGTGGTGCCGGCCGCCGTGCGCGTTGCCACTGCCACCTTCGCCCACGCCTACGAGTGGGCCAGCACCGACACCGAGCGCTGGGATCCATCGGTCGTCGCCTACGCCCACGCCGAGGCCTACCTGTCGATCCACCATCTGCGCCAGATCACCGACTCGTACGACCTCACCAACGGCGCTGTGTGCAGCTACGCCTGGTGGTGGTGCCACGACCGCCGCTTTGACCTCGCCAGCCTGCGGAAGTTGGCGAGCACCTGGTAACGCCGGCCTGGGGCAGCGAGGCGAACAGCGCGGTCAACCGCTACGGGCCGAGCGTGGTGATGGGGGCGACAGTCACACCGTCTGACCGCTCATAGGCATAGCCGCCGGCGGTGATCACCAAGAGCCTCGCCGGCTCACCGGTCTTGTCGAGGTCGACTTTGCCTTGCAGTCGAAGCAGCGCAGCAGCAGCTTTGTCAGGCCCATCACCGCCGCCCAGCTTGATTTCTGCGGCGATCCACCGCCCGTCGGATCGCTCGATGATGGCGTCTACCTCCAAGCCGGTGTTGTCCCGGTAGTAGAAGAGCCGGGCATCGCTCGCATCGGCGTACACGCGCAGATCCCGCATCACGAGCGCTTCGAAGAGATTCCCGAACCCTCGCGGGTCTGCCAGCAGGCGAGGTCGGCTTGACCGCAGCGCCGCCACGGCGAGCGACGGGTCGACCAGGTAACGCTTCGGCGTGCTCACCAGGTGGGCGCGGGACCGCAAGTCCACCGGCCACGGCGTCAGGTTCTCCACGATGAAGAGCCGCTCCAATGCACTGAGGTAGGCCGCGACAGTACGTGAATCGGCCGGTCGTACCTGCGCCATGTCGTCCGCCAGCACTCGAAACGAAGCGCTGGTGGCGATGTTGCGGCTCAGCGACTCCAAGAGTCTTGCTACACCGGTCGGGTCGCGGCGGACGGCATCGACGTGGTCGATGTCGGCGCGGCAGAGGTCATCGAGGTAGTCGCGCAACGCCGGCTGGGCTTCGGTTCCGCTGAGGTGGACCAATGCGGGCCAACCGCCGCGGCAGGCCAAGTCGAAGATGTCCGGTTCGGAAGCGGGCGCTGCGGCGGCCACTTCGCCGGAATCGAACAACGCACCGAGCGACACTTGTGCGGTTGATTCGCCCGACTCCGCAAGAGACATGGGACGCATGCGCACCCGTCGAACTCGACCAGCGCCCGTGTGCCGGGTGGCGCTGTCCGGCGGCACCGCTGAGCCGGTGAGAATGAACCGGCCCGGCTGTGCAAGCTCGTCGGCAGCGCGTCGGATCGGATTCCACAGGTCCGGCGCCAAGTGATATTCGTCGAGCAGCTTCGGCTTGAGCCCTTCCAGAAGCATCTGTCGAGCCATTGCGCTGGTCAGTGCGGCAGCCTCCTGAGCATCGAGCATCACCGCGCTGCGAGCCGCGTGGCCACCTGTCCAAGTCTTGCCGCAAGCCCGAGGGCCCTCGATGAGCACGGCGGGAGCTGATTGCAGTGCTCGGCGAAGCTGACTGTCGGCCACTCGTGGTCGATAGCTTGCGCGAATCGCCTTCAGCAGCGGATGGTCGACGTCCATCACCATCAGTGTAGCAATTTCAAATCGTCTGATGTATCATTTTCAAGTCAACTGATGTTGATTTTGAAAGTCTCACCTCGCGTGCAGACAACCCGCTCTATCGGATTGGGGCCATCACGGCGGTCCCGAAAGTCAGCATGTCTTCTGCGAAGAGGGGGGGTAGTTCGGGGGTGCCGCCTATGTGGGCGCCGCGGACGCCATAGCCGGCGTTGATGGCATAGAGGATGTCGGGCCGGGCCGCCAGGACTTCGGCGGTCGCAAGGACATCCCACGCACTGGCGGCGAGGGAGTACTGGACCTGGTTGGCGACGGTCGAGGTGACGCTGCGGGGGCCGAACGGGTCGAGGCCGCATGCAGCGATGCCGGCATCGGCGATGGCCGACGCGTGCGCGAGAAGGTGGGGCTGCAGCCCGAGGCTGCCCGGCACCACGATGACCACCGGGAACGGCCCGGGCCCGTCGGGCAGGAAGAGCTTGGCCCAGATGTCCTGGCGGGGCATCCCGGCCGTGTCCGAGATGACCTGGTGAAAGTTGGCCGGGTTCGTCGACGGGACAGTCAGCTCGATGTCCGCCATCCGCACAGACTGCCGCGTCGCTGGCGGCAGCGCGCACAGGCGCAGCGAGTGCCGGGCAGCAAGGCAGCCGCCTGACAGACTCCGCTCGTGTCCGGGGAGCCTGAGCCGCCAGACGACCGCTCGGATCCACACGGGATGGCCACCACGCTGGCACGCCGCCTCGGTGCCATCGCGCTGGACGCCGCAATCCTGATGTCGGCCCTCGTGTCCTGGTACATCGTGATCGCGTACGGCGTGTGGTGGCTCTTCGCCCTGTCACGCGGGCAGACGCCCGGCAAACAGGTCTTCAGGCTGGCAGCCGTCGCGCCGGACGGGGAGCGGTTCGGCTGGGGTCAGATGCTCGTGCGCGAGATCTTCAAGGTCATGACGTGGGGCTTCACGCTCGGCCTCGGCATCGTCATCGACATCACGCTGCTCGTGCTCAGCGACGAGCCCCGCACCGTTGCAGACCGAGTCCGCAACAGCACCATCGTCCGCATCACTGCACTGCGGTCCTAGCCCCGCCCGTCTACGTTGCGGGCATGTCGAACTTTGAGGTAGCGGTTGTCGGGCGGGGGCTGATCGGCAGTGCGGCGGCTCGCCATCTCGCAGAGGCCGGGCATTCGGTGGCGTTGATCGGGCCGGGTGAGCCGGAGGACTACACCGCGTCGACGGGGCCGTTTGCGAGCCATTACGACGAGGGCCGCATCACTCGGATGATCGATCCGGATCCTGCCTGGTCGCACCTGGCGATCCGCTCGATCGGCAGGTACGCGGACATCAAGGAACGCTCGGGCATCGCGTTTCATTCGGGCACCGGGCTTGTCTATTCGGGGGCGGACCCGCATGCGGATCTCGCCCATGCGCTCGAACTCGATATCGATGCGCGTGAGGTCACCGCTGACGAGGTCGCGGAGCGCTTCGGCATCGACATGTCAAGCGCTGACGCGATCATCCTCGAAGCTGCACCGGCGGGACATATCAACCCACGGCGGATGGTCGCGGCGCAGAGCAAGCTGACGGGCTCAGCGGGCGGGACGGTCATCGACGCACCCGTCTCGGCGGCCGTGCCGATGCCCGACGGCGTGCAGCTGACCGTCGGCAACGACACGGTGCACGCGCAAGGCGTGCTGCTGTGCACCGGCGCGTGGGCGGCTGAGCTGGTCGGCGTCGACCTGCCGCTCGAGCGCAGCCTGCGGACGATCCTGATGGCCGAGCTCGACGACGGCCCGGTGCTGCCGAGCCTCATCTCCCGGACGGACCCGGCCACTTGCGAGGAAGACCCGCGCCACGACGTTTACTGGGTGCCGCCGGTTCGCTTCCCCGACGGACGGGTCATGCTGAAGATCGGCGGCTACGACCCTGCTGCCACCATGGCCGACGATGTGCCCACCGTGGTCGACTGGTTCCGCAGCGGCGGGAACGTGGCCGAGGCCGACGACCTCGAGGCCCGGCTGCGCGAATTTCTCCCCGACCGCACGATCCGCTCCCGCGACTTCAAGCCCTGCGTGGTCACGAACACACCGCACGACCTGCCGTGGATCGACTGGGTCGACGACCGCATCGCCGTCGCGGTGGGCGGCTGCGGCTCAGCAGCCAAGTCGGCCGATGAGATCGGCCGGCTCGCAGGGACGCTGTTCACCGACGAGGGCTGGACCGACCCGGTGCTGAAGCTCGAATCATTCCGTCCCTGAACGAACCTCGGCCTGTCCAGCAACCGGAGCCAGTCGCCGCAGCCGGCTGAGCCGCGGCACAGTCGGGAGACGCTGCGACGTTGCGGTCAGCTGGATCGCGCGAGCAGGGGATCATGCCGCTGCGGCAGCGGACGCACCCCTCCACGCGGTTCCTCAGGTGCGCGGTTCGAGCAGCTCCAAGCGGTTGCCGAAGGGATCGTCCACGTAGACGCGGTCGTAGCCCTCCAGCGGCTCGTCATCCCGGACGGCGACGCCGACGCCACGCAGCAGCTCGACGAGCGCGGGAAGGTCCTGAACCTGCAGAGCGGGATGGGCCTTGCGAGCCGGCTGGAACGAATCCTCGACGCCCAGGTGGACCTTGACCACGTCGCTCTCGAACCAGCAACCGCCACGTCGCTCAAGATGAGGCGGCTTGGGCACACGCGGCACACCGAGCAGTCCCTCGTAGAACGCCTGCGCGTCGGCCTCGCCGCCGGGCGGCATCGCCAGCTGCACGTGGTCGATAGCGACGATCCTCACGACACCGAACCGCCGCGCCGTCCGACTGCGATGGCCGAGCCGCTGCGAACACTGGGCGACGCCGGGGATGTGCCGGAAGCGTGGTGCCGATGAGCCATGCTGCAAGCCTGCCAACTATGCCGGGAGATCGGCGCACAGGCGAGTATCTGAGCGGCGGCAATTCGAGCGTGGCACGAGCGTGAACTTCATGGCAGCAACGCGGGCGAAGGAGCGGCTGTGAGCAGTGTGGTGGTGACGGGGGCGAGCTCGGGGATCGGCGAGGCAATCGCTCGGCGGTTCGTGGCTGACGGCTGGGACGTGATGACCGGCAGCCGGCGGCAACCCGATCTTGCAGGCGCCGAGTGGCTGCAGACCGATGTGGCCGATCCGGCCCAGGCCGAGGCGCTCGTGACTGCCGCCGTGGAACGGTTCGGACGGCTGGATGTGGTGGTCAACAATGCCGGCGTGCAGGTGGAGAAGACTGTCGCGGACACCACCGATGAGGACTTCGACCACGTCATGGACATCAACGTGCGGGGCGTGTTCAACATGTGCCGTGCTGCGGTTCGTCACATGTCGAGCCAGCAGGACGGTCAGCAAGCCGAGCAGCAAGGCGGCCGGCTTGCCGAGCAGCACGACGCCCGGCGAGACAACCGGCCCGACGGCGGCGTCGTCATCAACATCGCGTCGATCGCAGCGACCCACGCCGACGCCGGCATGGCCGTGTACAACGCGTCCAAGGGCGCCGTCGAGGCGCTCACCCGGGCCATCGCCATCGATCACGGTCACCAGGGAATCCGCTGCGTGGCGGTCAGTCCCGGCTGGATCGCGACCGCGCTCGCCGATGCCGTGTTCGACCTCGAAGCCGACCCCGCCGCGGCCCGACAGGCAGCCATCCAGCGCCATCCCGTCGGCCGGCTCGGCACTCCAGATGACGTCGCCGAAGCAGTTGCCTGGCTGGCGAGCCCCGCGGCCAGCTTCGTCTCAGGCAGCGTGTTTACTGTGGACGGTGGCCTCACAGCACAGAGCCCCATCGGCTGAGCTGTCGACCGGCGGACCGCCTCGGCATGGCACCCGCCACACCGTGAGCAAGCCGGCGAAGTGGTCCGACCCGTCGAAGAAGCTGTTCCCGCACCAGGTCGGCTTCACGGCACCGCCGATGGACTTCGACGCCGCTCCCACCGACTTCCTGCGCATGTGCCCGCCGTCGGTGGGCGTGCACGGCCGCCTGCTGCACGCCCCCGGCTACGCGCACCGGCTCAGCGACCGGGCGGGTCTGTTTCACCTGCTCGAAGAAACCGTGCACTGCCTGTCGGGCAGCGGCGCCGACGTAGTGGGCCAGGTCGGCACCAACTGGGTGCATGCCGCCGGCACCGACTGCGCCGACATCCGCCGCTTCACCGCCGAGATGTCCGACAAGTACGAGACGCCGTTCCACATGGCCGGCCTGACGCTCGTGGAGGCCTGCGAGGCGCACGGCTACGAGCGGATCGCGCTCAACGCCGTGTACTTCTGGCCCGACTGGCGCGACGGCGTGGCGCGGTTCCTGCGCAGCGCCGGCATCGACGTGGTGTGGGCCGGGAACTTCGTCGACCAAGGCTGGTACGCCACCCAGGACGAGGTGAACGACTGCACCTGGATCTTCGGGGGCGACCTGGCGCTGCGATCCTGCGAGCACGCCCTGAGCCAGGCGCCCGACGTGGACGCGGTGCTCGTCAACGGCATGTCCAACTACCGGGGCACCGACGGCCTGCCGCGCCGCTTCGTGAGCCTGGCTGCCGACATCGAAGCGCAGCTCGGCGTGCCGATCATCGCCTCAGACATCAGCCTGCACTGGCGCATCTTCCGCACGCTCGGCGTGGAGCCGCTCGGTCCGCAGGCTTCGCTGCTGGCCTCGCTGCAGAGCGCAGCAGCAGGCGGCGAGACCGAATCGTGACGTGAAGGACCCGTCGACCAGTCGCTGGCACCGGTGCGTTGGAATCCGAACCCCCGCCGATGACGGCGGAGCCGCCGCCCGAGGGAGCGCCCTGAGTCAGCCGCCGACGGCGACTGCCGGCTGCTGGTGCTGGGGCCGGTGCATCGAGCGGCGCACGCCGGTGTAGGTGAGGAACGTGGCCAGGATCAGCGCCACGCCGAACAGCGCATTCGCGTAGTTCACACCGCTGTACTGGAAGACCGAATACAGCGCCCCCGAACTCAGACCGGCCACCGCCCCCGAAGCGAGCATGGCAAAGTCGCCGACACCCTGAACCGAGACCCGCTGGTGAATCGGATACAGCGCCACCATCAGGTTCGACGCCGCGACCACCCCGAAGCACCAGCCCAGACCCACCAGGAAGTTCCCCATGAACACCCCCAGCGCCCCGGCCGGCGGTGTGATCGCGGCCCAGTAGGCACCCCAGGTGCACAAGCCGCCGGCAATGAACAGCATCGGGTAGCTGCCGATCTTGTCGGTCAGACGACCGACCACCGGCGAGAACAGGTACATGCCCAGA
>JAJDTF010000153.1 GCA_022827265.1 Acidimicrobiia bacterium
CGCAGCGTGCGCACCGCGGTGCTGTACGAGAAGCCGTGGTCGACGGTCAACTGCGACTGGGTGTGGCAGCGCACCGACCTGTGGATCAACTTCCCCTGGTCGACCGAGCCACCCATCGTGACCGACGAGCAGGCCCGCTCCTGAGCCAAGCGGAACACCGAGCGCTGCTCTAGGCGACCTCGCCGCAATCAGAGCATTCGCCGTAGAGATCGAGGCTGTGACGCAGGGGCGTAAAGCCCGCCTCGCCGGCCGCCCCGGTCAGCGCACGATCCACCTCGGCCTCGAGCGCGCCGTCGATGCGCATGTCCTCAATCGTCCCGCAGGACACACAGATCAGGTGATGGTGATGGCCGAGCAGCGACTCGGCAAGCTCGAAATGAGCCCGGTCGCCGCCCGCACTGATGCGAACCACCACACCGCCCTCGCGTAGCGCTTCGAGGTTGCGGTACGCCGAGCTCTGGGGCACATCGGGGACCCTCGACACGATGTCTCGCAGCGTGAGCGGCCGCTGCGCCGTCGCCAGCGCCGAGACAAGTGCTCGCCGTCCGTCGGTGTAGCGCTGCCCGGCCACCGCGAGCCGCTGCTTCACGTCGTCGTGAAGCTGCTCGAGATCCTTCGGAGGCTCCATCCGGCTCTCCCGGGGCGATTCAGAAACGGTTCAAGGAGGCGAGGCCCAGTCGCCCCCGGCGGTCACAGTTGTCGGGCGTGCTCATGGGAAGCGTCGTGGTCATAGTCGTGGTGGTGACCGTGGTGGCTGCCTGTCGGCGAGAACTGTCCTTGGTGGGAATGCGAGATCACACCGACATTCGGGCCGCAGCCAGGATCGCCCGCCTCATGGGCGTGGATGCTCTCCATGACGAACTCGTGCTCGGCGTCGTCGCGGGCCACTACTTCGCCGCCGAAGGCCGCTGTCAGGTTCGCATCGGTCAGCACCTCATCGGGAGGCCCGTCGGCAAGCACCATCCCCTTCAGCAGCAGCACACGATCGCAGCGTCGTGCCTCTTGCAGGTGGTGCGTCGACATCACCACGAGATGGCCGGCCGCGCGCTCAGCCTCGATCACCTCGAGAATGGTCGTCTGGCTCGGCAAGTCCAGGCCAGTGATCGGCTCGTCGAACAGCAAGCAGTCGTAGTCTGACGCGAGCACCATCGCCACCATGACTCGCTGACGCTGACCTCCGGAGAGCTCGCCGAAGGAACGCTGACGCAGGTGTGCAACGTCGAGCCGCTCGGCCGCAACGCGAACCGCTTCCTTGTCGCTGCGACGAAACCGCTTCAGCAGTCCGCGACTGCGATAGCGCCCGATGGTCAGTACCTCTTGCACCGTCATTGGCATGAAGGGATGCGGTTGGTGGTGCTGGCACACGAACCCCACTCTGACGTCGCCGAGAGACTCCATTCGGCCCGACGTCGGTCGTTGCAGCCCGCTGAGCACCCGCAGCAAGGTGGTCTTGCCGCTCCCGTTCGGACCCATGAGCGCGACCGACGACGCGTCCTCGAGCTTCAGGTCGCCTGTTTCGAGCACGTGGCAGGGCCCGAAAGAGACACGGACGTCGTGGAGATGGAACAGGGCGTGCCTCACTTCGATTTCGAAGGTGTTTGGGTGCTCAAGCCTCGATAGGGTAGCCGAAACTGATTCTCATTCTCAGAACCTGACGTGAGGCTAGAGCACCAGCGGGGCTCTTCCACACCTGAATCGGAGCATAGGGGAGGCACAAATGACGGTCGAAGCTGGCGCGAATCAACGAAGGCGTCGAGGGATCCGCAAGAGCGGATTGGTGGTGGCGGCGGCTGCGGCGCTGTTCGCTGCTGCATGCACGGGAACCGATGCCGATACCGACGCGGCTGACGCGGCAGATGCATCCTCGGCAGTGCCATCGGTGGTCACTACGACGAGCATCTGGGGCGACGTGGTCAGCAACGTGGGCTGCGACGACAGCGTGTCGGTAACCACCCTCATCCCGCAGGGCGGAGATCCGCACTCCTACGAGCCGTCGTTGCGAGACCGCGAGACGATGGGCGCCGCCGATCTGGTGGTGGCGAACGGCCTGGGTCTCGAGGAGCGCATCGAGGACACCCTGGAAGCTGTCGCGGCTGAGGGCGTGCATGTGTTCGAGGTGGCGGAGCACATCGACACCATCGAATTCGAGTTCAGCGGTGGGCACGACGACCACGGACACGACGACCACGACGAGGAAGACGGGCACGACCACGAGGACGATCACGGGCACGACCACGACGAGGAAGACGGGCACGACCACGACGAAGAGGACGGGCACGACCACGACGAGGAAGACGGGCACGACGACCACGACGAAGAAGACGGGCACGACCACGAGGACGATCACGGGCACGACCACGACGAGGAAGACGGGCACGACCACGACGAAGAAGACGGGCACGACGACCACGACGAGGAAGACGGGCACGACGACCACGACGAGGAAGACGGGCACGACGACCACGACGAAGAGGACGGGCACGACGACCACGAGGACGACGACCACGGGCACATGGATGACGACCACGACCACGAGGACGAACACGGGCACGACCACAGCGGTGACGACCCCCACGTCTGGTTCGATCCGCAGCGCGTCGCCGGAGTGCTGGGCGAATTGGCCGACGAACTGATCCATGCCGGCGCCGATGCCGACACCATCAACCGCTGCTTGGATTCCTACCGAGAAGCCCTGGAAAACACCGACGCCGAGATCGCCGAGATTCTCGACGCAGTGCCGACGGATCGCCGCATCCTGATCACCAACCACGATGCGTTCGGATACTTCGCCGACCGCTACGGATTCGAGATCGTGGGCACCGTGATTCCCTCGCTCTCCACGGCAGCCGAGACCAACCCCGCTCTGCTGGAGGAGATGGCCGAGATCATCGAGCACGAAGGCGTGCCCGCTGTGTTCTCAGAGACGACACACTCCGACGCCGATATCCAGGCCTTGGCAACCGCCGCAGGTGACATCAGCGTGGTGCAGTTGCTCACTGGAAGCCTTGCGCCTGAGGGTGAAGAGGGCGACACACTGATCGGGATGCTGAGGTTCAACGCGAACGCGATTGCGGATGCGCTGGATTGAGGGACCTAGCGTTGCGACGACACCACCCCTGACCAGGGGCGAGCCGACCACCAGCCCATCAGGGGGATGACATGACGTTCCTCACCGATCCGGTGGCTTGGTGGATCGAGCCGTTCACCTCCAACCCGTTCATGACCAAGGCGCTGGCCGCGGGGCTGCTCGCGGTGCTGACCACCTCGATGGTGGGCA
Source organism: Acidimicrobiia bacterium (assembly GCA_022827265.1). GTDB lineage: Bacteria > Actinomycetota > Acidimicrobiia > Acidimicrobiales > Poriferisodalaceae > Poriferisodalis. The sequence continues at coordinate 3,278 of JAJDTF010000153.1, forward strand.
CCTGGGTGGTGCTGCGAAGCCTGAACTTCCTCGGCGACGCCTTGGCGCACGGGGTGCTTCCCGGCATCGCGATTGCATTCATCGTGGGCTTCGACACGGGCCTCGGCGCACTGGCGGCGGCAATCGTGATGGTGAGCGCCATCTCGTTCATCCCGCGCATTTCGCCGCTCTCCGAGGACACATCCATCGGCGTTCTGTTCGTGGGGCTGCTGGCGCTCGCCGTGGTGATCATGTCGTCGGGGGCAGCCGCGGGATCCGGCGACATCGACCGCTTCCTGTTCGGCTCGATCACCGGGGTACAGAACACAGACCTCGTGCGCCAGGCGGTGGTTGCCGTGGTGGCTGTCGGCGGTGCTGTCGTCTTCTATCGGGCGTTCTTCGTGATGACGTTCTGCGAGGTACAAGCGGAGATGGCCCGGCTTCGCCCACGCCTCACGCACGGCGTACTCATGGTGTTGCTGGCCATCACCATCGTGGGTTCGTTCCAAGTCGTGGGAAGCCTGCTCGTCATGGCCTTCTTGATCGCCCCGCCAGCGACCGCCTCGATGTTCTTGCGGCGTGTGCCGCTCATCATGGTCGCAGCGGTGCTGATCGGAGCGGTGTCGGTCTATATCGGCCTGCTGCTGAGCTACCACCATCGGCTCGCCGGCGGCGCATCGATGGCCCTGACGGCCGTCGCCATTCTGTTTGCGGCGATGCTGATCAGGGCGCTTGTGTACGCGCTGCGGCCGGCGCCGCCTGAGGACCAACTGCCTGTGCAGATGCTCGCCGACAGCCGCTGATCCGCTGTCCCCTGCTGCGGCCGGCTACTGCTCGCCGGCGGTGAAGCTGTTGCGGCGGCGGATGGGATGTCAGCCGAGCGTGTTGAGGGCGAGGGTGAGACCGTCTCGGGTCGCCTGCTGCCAGCCAGGCTTGATGCGACGCACGGTGTCGGTGCAGATGCGGAAGATGCAGGCTGCTTCGCGTCGGGCGAGGTCGTGGGGGTGCCAGCCGAAGCGTTCGAGGGCGGCGTGCTTAGTGGCGTCGTAAAAGCTGGCTCGGGCGTCGAGCGGGTCGGGCTTGGCAGTGGCGGCGGACCATTGGAGGTGGGCGAGCAGGTTGCCCACATCGAGCATGGGGTCACCGGGGCCGGCCTCTTCGAAGTCGACGAGCGCAATGCGGCCATCGGGCATCACGATCATCTGGTCGTCGTAGAAGTCGTTGTGGGCGATGGCGGTCGGCTGCCATGCGTTGACGAACTCTCGCAGCGCCGTGTCGGCGTCGCGCAGCAGCCGTCGGCCCTCAGCGTCGTCGCGCAGCGCATGGCGGAAGGTTCGCTCGGCACGGCGGTACGCGCCGGCAAGATCGAACGGGCGGGCGGAGCTGCGAGACGCTCTCATCGCCCACAGGCTGTGGAGACCGTCGAGCAGCAACGCCGGGTCGGGTGCGTGCCCGGCGCGCAGAGCGTCGCGCAGGTTGGCACCAGGCACCTCAGGAACCCACGCCACGCCGCCCTCGGTCCAGCAGCCCACCACCGGTGCGCTCACGAACCGCGACGCGTCGACGAGCTGTGCCGCTGCCAGCAGGCTCGGCAGCGCGACGGGGCGCACGATTCGGGCATAGAACCTGAACCTGCCCGACTGGTGGCGTAGCACGGCACGGCTGCCCGGCCGGTAGCGGACCGTCTCCACCGCCATCCGCCGGCGCGGCGCCCGGAACACGTGGTCGTCCAGCAGGCGGAGTGCGCTGTCGGGGTGGACGGCCTGAGCCAGTCCCGGCAGGGCGTGGTCGTCGGGGAACCTCGACACCGCCGCAGCGCGCTCTCGCCGCAGCGAGACGGTGAAGAACTCCGGGGGCTGGTGCGACCCCTCAGGCCACTGCGCCTCGTAGTTGGCTACAGCAGACCGCCCAGGCAGATGGCTGAACTGCCGGATTCGCAGCCGACTCGGGTCATCGACCGAGTCGGGGAAGCGATGGCTCGAGACATTCCACACCCACGCGGGATCGAACAGCCGCCCCAGCGTGGGAAGCGCAGGATCGTCGGGGAATGCGACTTCGGGCAGCGCCGGCGGATTGTGCAACGGTGACCGCCGCTGGCGCCTCGTGCGAGCCGACGAACCCGCTGTGCGCGCCAACTGGTGCGTCGCGACACCCTGAGCATTCTCGTCATCGTGGTTGCTGACCGAGTTGACGTCACTCACCGGCGTCAGCGGAGTCTCGGGAGGCTCCGGTGTCTCGGGCGTCAGCGGAGTCTCGGGCGTCAGCGGCGAAGGGGTGGGGGTATCGATGCCATCGGAATCAGTGCCGTCATTGTCAGTGGGCGTCGGCGTGTCGATCCCGTCAGAATCAGTGCCGTCGTTGTCGGTAGGCGTCGGCGTGTCGATCCCATCGGAATCAGTGCCGTCGTTATCCGTCGGCGTCGGCGTGACACCGTCGCCATCGCCATCGCCATCGTCGTCGTCTTCGTCGCCCTTGGACACCACCGTTCGGGTGACGAGCGCCGCCTGATCGGGCGTCTCGCTGCCGTCCCTCGGAAGCGGCTCCTCGTCGTCGCCCTCAGCGTCGTCTTCGTCACCGTCACCATCGACGAGATCAGCTGGCCGCGGCGCGACGACCGCCTCATCGGCGGTGTCTGAGCTGTCGCTCACCGCACCTGCGACAATCCACACCGCGACCGCCACGGCGACCAGCAGTCCGAGAACCGCGACAGTCCGAGTGACACGCCTGCGCATGGTCAGTATCCGAATGTGGTGACGAGCAACATTGACGGTACTTGCCAGACTCCCGACAGAGTTGTCAGGCCCGCCTGCAGATTCTCCGCTTCACCAGCGCGGCGAAGTGCGGCCGGAGCAAGTGACCCCGGAGGCGCTCTCCGCCTCGGGCTGTTACTGCTCGCCGTCGGTGAAGCTCGTGTAGATCGTGGGGTTCTCGAGGTCGGCGAGCTGCTGGTTGCGGTGATTGACCTCAGCCAGCAATTCGGGGTGCGAGAGCACCCAGAATCGGCGCTCGTACATCGCCTCGATCACCTTGGCGGCCACCTCGGAAGGGTCCATGCCTCGCTCCAGCGCGGCGGCGATGTTGGCGTTGCGGCGGCGGGCATCGGCCGTTTCCGACGGGGCCTCTCCCTCGGGGCGCGGCTTGCGCTCGCGGCGCAGCTCTTCGGGCCGGTTCCGCTGGGCCGTGGCGATGTTGGTGCGCACCACGCCAGGGCACAGCACCGACACGCCCACATCGGCGTTGCGGTCGCGCTGCATCTCGAGGTGCAGCGTCTCCATGATCGCCACCACGCCGTACTTGGCGGCGTTGTAGGGGCCCAGGCCCGGCACCGACATGAGCCCCGCTACCGAGGCGGTGCTCATGATGTGGGATTCCTCGGCCTCGATGAGGTGCGGCAGGAAGTGGTGCACGCCGTGGATCACGCCCCACAGGCACACGTCCACCACCCACTTCCAGTCGACGAGCTGCTGGTTGCGGATCAGCCCTCCCCCGCCGACGCCGGCGTTGTTGCACACCATGTGCACGGCGCCGAAGCGGTCGATGGTGGCCTGCGCCAGCGCGCCCACCGAGTCGGCATCGGTCACGTCGGTAATCACGCCGAGCGCTTCGACGCCGTGGCTGGCGACCTCGGTCTCTGCTGCACGCAGTGGCTCCTCCTCGATGTCGGCGAGCACCACGTTGGCGCCCTCGCCGGCAAATCCCAGTGCCAGGGCCTTGCCGATCCCCGATGCGGCACCGGTCACCACCGCGACGCGTCCGGTCATGGTTTCCATGTCTGTCCCCCTCTTGCGATGCGCGGATTGACCGCGTTGCCCATTATTTCCCGCTCTTGTTCGCTGCGCTCACGGGCCGCTCGGGCCACGGCTTCGCCATTCGGCTCAGCCTCTGGCGCTCAGGCGTTGAGCTGCTCGAAGCGCTCCATGACGTCGAGATACTCGCTGATCATCTCCTCGACCACCCGCGTGGCCGAGATCGACTCGTTGAGCTGCCCGACCACTTGGCCGACGAAGTAGTTGGCCAGCTCCACCGCGCCCGTGTTGGACGGGTTCATCGCCGCCCGGTCGATGCGGCGGCTGGCGGCGCCGATCAGCATCGGCTGCAGCGGCATGGGGAGCGTTCCCGGCGAGTTCTCGCCCTCCCACTCGTCGGTCCACGCCGAGCGGAGCTGGCGGGCCGGCTTGCCGGTGCGAGAGCGTGAGCGCAGCGTGTCAGACGAGCCTGCCGCCAGGAATTTGTCCTTCACGACGGGATGCGTCTCGGCCTCCTGGGTGGTGAGCCAGACCGACCCGCACCACACGCCCTGAGCGCCCAGCGCCAGCGCGGCTGCCACCTGGCGGCCGTTGCCGATGCCGCCCGCGGCCAGCACCGGCACCGGCGCGATGGCATCCACCACCTCGGGCACCAGCACCATCGTGGCGATGTCGCCCGTGTGGCCGCCGGCCTCATGGCCCTGGGCGATCACGATGTCGACACCCGCCGCGACGTGGCGCTCGGCATGCACCTTCTTGCCCGCCAGCGCGCCCACCAGCACGTCGTTGTCGTGGGCCCGGGCGATCATGTCGGGCGGCGGCGGGCCGAGCGCGTTCACGGCCAGCCGGATCGGGTACGAGAACGCCACGTCCATGAGCGGCACGGCCTGGGCGTAGGTCATGGGCGGCTCGGCGTCGCCGGCGATGGCGCCGGGCTTGTCCTCGGCCGGCAGCGGCGGCACGTCGTAGCGCTCCATCATGTCGTCGAGGAACTCGCGGTGCGCCGGCGGGATCATCGCCTTGAGGTCCTTGACCGACAGCTCGCCCTCAGACTTGCCCTCGTACTTGGCGGGCACGATGATGTCGACGCCGAAGGGCCGGCCGCCCACCTCGTCCTGGATCCAGCCCATGTCGATGTCGAGCTGCTCGGGCGTGTGACCGGCTGCGCCGAGCACGCCGAAGCCGCCCGCCTTGGTCACCGCCGCCACCACGTCCCGGCAATGGGTGAACGCGACGATCGGAACGTCGCAGCCCAGCATCTCGCACACAGGTGTCTTCATGCCCCGAAACTATCCGAACCGGCCCTGTCGGGCCTCAGGGCACCCGTGCGATGAACCAGCGTTGGCCTACCGATTCTGCGCTTTGCTCGACGGACTCGACGATGATGTCCCGTCCGTCAGGGCCACGTGACTCGGAGCTGCTGGCCTCGACCGGTGTGAAGGCCCACACCGACGCGATCACGTAGTCGGAGCCGACGGCGACGACGACCTGCGCCTCGACATCCCCGAGGTTGAAGGCTGCCCGAGCATCCTGCCACCCCCAATCGGTGCCGTCGGTCGACCATCCCACCCACATGTCCATGTCGGGCCAATCTGGCGCGTCGAGCTGATCATCCTCGACGGCTTCGAGATCCTCGAACGTGAACCTGACCAGCTCCTCGCCGGTGAACGGGTCCTCGAATGCGAGCGCGAGCCCATCACCGTCATCCACCTGTCTGACACTCGCGGGATACTCGCCGCTTGCGAGGACATCCGGGCCGAACTCGTACACGGCTTCGTCGGCGTCGATGTCCCACAGCGTAATCCCGCCCTCTGGCTCTCCGTATCGCAGTTCGTAGCCGTCTTTGGCGACCCGACCGGTCGGCAGGTCGGAGCTGTCACCCGCGCCCGCCGAGGGCTCTGGCGGCGACGGAGTGGCCAACGTCGCAAGTCCCGCGGGTCCGACGCTGAATTCGCCCTTAGTGCGGAGTCTCCCGAGCCGTGTGGTCGCGAGATCTGCGCCGTCCGCGTCCCACTTCGTGAGGAAGCTCTCAGCGCCGTCGGAGCTGACGACCCACACATTTCCGTCAGGCCCGAGTGCCGTGAAGCTGACCCAGCCGGGCACCAGGAAGGATCGAGCAGTTGGGCAGTCCAGGTCACGCCGTCGGACGACGTGAGCCTGCTCACCTCGTCCTCGTCGGTCTGGGTCAGCAGCACGAAACCGTCGTCGTTCCCGATCACGCCGGTATGCCATCCGTCAAGCCTCGGGACTTCAGCGAGCTCGATGCCTGCGCCCGAATAGATGCGGATGGATTCGCTGGAGAATTGGCTCTCCATGATCGCGAGCTGCTCCGCTGACAAGTCGAGGTCGTCGACCGTGAACGTCGGTGCATTCTCGCTTGCCCACGGCGGGCCTTGGCCATGCGAGTCAGCCTCCGAGGACTCCTCGTGCAACCAGATGTCGACCTGGCCGCCACCGACCGAGATTCCGTAAATGTAGGCGCCCGCAGGAAGGAGGCCTCGATCAGCAAGGAGCGCTTCGATATCGAGGCTGAGATGAGTGCTGGTGAGCGCAACGACCTGCGCGCCAGATGTGGCGACTGCGTTCAACCGCTGCCGAGCAACTGCGTATTCGGGCAAGGCGGGCGGATCGGTCTGGAGCGTCACTTCGACCCAGTTGGCGCCCCGGTCGTCGGAGACGTAGATACGACCGCTGAAGTCAGCGTCACCGGGCTCGTCGTATGACCGTCCGGCGACCGCCCAGCGGGCACCAGTGAAATCGATGGCGTCGGGCGACAAGGCAGCCGGCAGCTGCACCGCCGACCAGTCGGAGCCGTCTGACGTGCTCAAAAGCTGCGGCACCCCTGCCGGGGTCTCGCTTCGGATTACGACGCGGCCGTCGCCAACGGAGAACAGTGTGCCGGGTCCGTCGATGCCCGGGTCGAATTCGGTCCAATGCAGGATCGGCCCGGTGGACATGTCCTCAGGCGTGAGGGCACGTGTCGCAACGCCACTGCTCGCGCCCGATGCCGCATCCGCGCTGTCGGACGGCGCGGCCGCCTCCGACGGCACGGCTTCGACGCCCACCGTCCCAATCCGCTCGACAGCATCCGGCTCCCCTTCGCTGTCAGCGGTCTCCTGGGCACCGGTGTCGTCCTCATCTGCAACCACACCGCTCCCGGTGCCGCCACAGGCTGCCGATGCCCACAATGCAGCACCAATGCCGAGTGCCGCTATCAGGTGTTTCGCGGCCGTCACCGCAACGGCCCTCACCGCCTAGGCGAGCATCAGGCGTTCGCCCTTGGGCTCGGGCACCGGGTTTCCGAATTCGCGTGCCGTGTCGATCCACAAGCTCATTGCCGTCTCGGCATTGTTCAAGGCATCCATCTTTGTGGCACCGTGCGCGACACAGCCTGGAAGCTCGGGCACCTCGGCGATGAACGCCTCGTCCGAGTTGCTCCAGTAGATGATGACTTCGTACTTGTGCATGCCGTTGCTCACAGCTCGTCCGCTCAAGATCCTCTGACGCATCTTGCGACTCGTAGTCACCGATCGACTGTAGGCCAGGTGTCAACCACCCACGAAGCCGAATTCAGCGGCGTGTTTGCGGGGCTGTGATGGCAGGATGCGCAGGTGAATACATCGGGGAGCAACTCGGGCAGCATCAGCGCGGTCGGGCACAGCTATGTGGACGCCGCTACAGGAACTCGGCTGGACGCTTGGTTTCCGCAAGGAGCGACGGAGGACTCGCCGCCGGCCCGGTCGTGCCTCGCTGTAGAGCTCGGCGTGAATGCGGGCGAGACGGTCACGGTCACGATCGACGATCTGGATGCTCCGCCAGCGGACCTGGCCGATGCGTACCTGCGGCTGCACCTGCTGAGCCGGCGCGAGATCCAACCTCACGACGCCAATCTCGACGGCATGTTCGGACTGATGACCAACTGCGCGTGGACCAGTGCGGGGCCGGTGCTGCCCGAACGGGTCGACGATCTGCGGACGGCGGCGGCTGCGCTCAGCCAGCCCGTCGGCGTGACGGCGGTGGACAAGATCCCGCGCATGGTCGACTACGTGATTCCTCAGGGCGTCCGCATCGGCGATGCCGACCGGGTGCGGCTCGGCGCCCACCTGGCAGACGGCACCACGGTCATGCACGAGGGCTTTGTCAACTTCAACGCCGGCACGCTCGGCCCTGCCATGGTCGAAGGGCGCATCTCTGCCGGCGTGGTCATCGGGGCGCATTCGGACCTCGGCGGCAGCGCCTCCACCATGGGGATGCTGTCGGGCGGCGGCAGGGAGCGGGTGTCGATCGGCGAGCACTGCCTGCTCGGCGCCAACTCGGGCATCGGCATCGCGCTCGGCGACAATTGCACGGTGGAAGCCGGCCTCTACGTCACCGCAGGCAGCCGGATCACACTGCCCGACGGATCCGTCGTGAAAGGCCGCGATATCTCAGGACGCTCAGGCATGCTGCTCATCCGCAACAGCGTCAGCGGCGCCATCGAGATGCGAGTTACCGATCCGAGCCGCTGGGAAGGCATCAACCCCGAACTCCACCAGAACTGACTAGCGCCGAGCTCATCGGGTCACGTCGGTCAAACTATGTGACACTGGCAAGGACAGTTACTAGGACAAAACTAGGTGTAGATAGTGAGTTCTGCCTGATTACACTGCACGGATGCGCATCCCGATATCAGGGGAAACTGTGGTGAACGGCCGCGACGAAACCCGCGAATACACCGACACCCATCCGTGGATCGACTTCGATGCGAGTGTCGCGAGCCGCCTCGGCGCCCGCTCGTGGATGCGAGTCGGCGAGGCATACGCACGGTGCGCCGAACTCTCGGGAACACCTCTCGCCCCGGCTATGGCAGATGCACTGCACCGACATGCTCTCATCCGAGGCGCCCACGCCTCGGTTGCCATCGAGGGCAACACCCTGACCGTCGAGCAGGTACAGAGCATTTACGCCGGGGAGTTCACCGCACCCCAGTCCCGCGCCTACCAAGAACGTGAGGTCCGCAACGTCCTCGAAGCGTTCGAACGACTCGACGACATGGTGATGGAAGACGGCGACCTCCGCCTGAGCGCCGAACTGATCTGCGACATGAACCGATGGGTGCTCTACAGCGTCGATCCTGACGCCGCATCGGCGCCGGGCACCATCCGCACGCATTCAGTCGTCGTCGGCCCCTACGTCGGCCCTCCGGCACGCGACTGCTGGCACCTGCTCGAACGGCTGGCTGCCTGGCTCGACGGAGACGACTTCCGACCCGCCAGCAGCGAGAGCGACGAGAACCGCTATGTCTTCGCTCGCACCGTGCTGAGCGCTCTCCTCGCGCACCTGTACATCGCCTGGATCCACCCGTTCGCCGATGGCAACGGCCGAACCGCACGGCTGCTCGAGTACGTGATCCTCGCCAGATCGGGCATGGTCCCGCTGGCAGCGGCGAATCTGATGGCCAATCACTTCAACCTCACGCGTGACCGGTACTACGCACGGCTCGCCGCGGCCAGCCGTGAACGCGACGTCCTGGGATTTCTCGAATACGGCATCGAAGGGCTCGTGGACGGACTCGTCGAGCACTCGGCGGCTGTGAGAGCGCAACATTTGGGTCTTGCTTGGCAGAGCTATGTCGCAGAGACAATGGCCCAGTTCCCGACGAGCCCAGCGTCGGAGCGC
>JAJDTF010000078.1 GCA_022827265.1 Acidimicrobiia bacterium
CGAGCAGGTCGTGGTGGGTGCAGGGGCGTGGACGCCGACGCACTGGGAGTGGCTCGGCGGCCCCAGCCAGCTCGACGTGCTGTACCCCGACGGGCACGTCGAATTCCAGATGGACATGTGGACCTACTGGCGGCTGCTCGAGGGCGAGGTGCTGCTGCCTCCCGGCGTCGACTTCCGCACCGCCCAGCACCGCGACTCGCCGGTGCTGCACGTGGAGCTCATGAATACGCCGGTGTACTCGCCCGACGGCCGGTTCCTCAAGGACCACTTCTACTCCTACACGCGCTACGCGGCGGAGCGGGTGGGCGCCCCCGGCCTGCAGGGCGGCACAATCCCGATCAAGATCGCGCCGCGAGCGGCCGTGGAGCCCTACGGCCACCTCAACGACGAGTACCAGGCCGAGGAGTGGTTCGCCGACTACTACTGCGCCACCCTGGGCATGCTGTTCAAGCGCCTGGAAGACCTGCGGCCGTACTTCAAGGAGCGCCGCAACGGCGGCATCGGGGCGTTCACCCCCGACAACGTGCCGGTGTTCGACTACGTGGCCGACAACGCCTGGGTCATCGCCGACTCCAACCACGGCTTCAAGATGATCGGCGTGGGCAAGCTCACCGCCGAGATGATGGTGCATGGCGACAAGCCCGACGAGCTCAAGCCGTTCACGCTCGACCGCTACCGCACCGGCGGCACCTTCGGCGACCGCAACTCAAACTGCCCCTGGGTCTAGGCCTCCCGGGGCTGATCAGCCGACGAGGCGGCGGAGCGATTTGAGCCAGTCGTCGGACGAGGTCCAGGCTTCCTCGCTGACGCGCTCGCGGCCTGACGAGTTGCCGTTCGCTGCGGGGAACGAGCCCAGGAACTTGACGTCACGCTGTTTCATCTTGAGCGCCCGCAAGCAGTCGGCAACCACTTCATCGGAGAGGTGACCCTCGAAGTCGAGCAGAAAACAGTATTCGCCGAGCCCGCGCCGGGTCGGTCGCGACTCCAGCCGGGACAGGTCGAGACGGCGGGCCTCGAACTCCATGAGGATCCCCAGCAGGCTGCCCGGTTCGTTCTGCTGCTGGAACACCACGATGCTGGTCTTGTCGTTGCCGCTGGCCGACGGCACCTGGCCCTTGGCCAGCAGCAGGAAGCGGGTCTGATTGTCGCGGTGGTCCTCGATGCCGGCGGCGACGGTTTCGAGCCCGTAGATCTCAGCGGCCGTCGGGCTGGCGATCGCTGCGACGCCGGCGAGCTGTTCTTCGCCGATGCGCCGGGCTGCCAGCGCGGTCGAGGTGGCGGCCTCGATCTCGGCGTCGGGCAGCTGGGTGTGCAGGAACGCTCGGCACTGGGCGATCGCCACAGGAAAGGACAGCACGGTGTGGATCGCCGACAGGTCATCGGCGCTGGCGGTGCCGGGCAGCGCCATGAGATCGAGCTGCACGTTCACGATGACCTCACGCTGGATGAGGAAGTCGAAGTCGAATGCGAGCGCGTCCTGGGTGACGTTGACGGCGCCCTCGATGGCGTTCTCGACGGGCACGAAGCCGTAGTCGACTGCCCCGTCGTCGAGCGCGGAGAGCACCTCGGGCACCGAGATGAGCGGCACCGGCGTGCACTGCGACAGGTCGGGCTGGGTCGCCAGCGCAGCCTCGGTAAAGGTGCCGTGCGGGCCCATGTACCCGATGCGCGTCGACGGCGAGAGGGCAGAAGTGCCCACAGGTGCAGCGGCAGCAGCCATCGGGGCAGGATACGCATCGTGCCGCGGGCACCCGACGCCGGGCCGCGGCGGGTAGAACGGCAGGCGATGGACGCTGAAGAGCTCGCCGGATTGCTGGCAGAGGTTCGTGACGGGACAGTGAGCGCTGATGAGGCGCTGGCGCGCCTGCGCCGGCTGCCGTATGCGGAGATCGCCGGGGCGCGCATCGATCATCACCGGACGTTGCGCACCGGCCACCCCGAGGCGGTGTACGGGCCAGGCAAGTCGCCGAGCCAGTGCGCCCGCATCGTGGCCGAGATGCTGAGCGGCGGCTCCGGCCCGGTGCTGCTCACCCGTGCGGGCACCGGCCAGGTCGCAGCAGCATTGGCCGCGTGCCCCGGCGGCGTGGTGCACCGCCCCGCCGATCGAGAGCCCGACCCGGCGAGCGGCGCCCACATGCCGTCCGCCGACTTGGCGACGGTGGTGTGGCGCGCGGCCGCCGAGCGCCCGGAGCACGTGGTGGTGGCTGCTGCGGGCACGTCGGACGGACCGGTGGCGAGCGAAGCGGCAGCGGTGCTCGGCGCATTCGGCGTTGAGGCCGGGATGGTGTCTGACATCGGCCTCGCGGGCCTCCATCGCTTCCTGGCCGAGATCGACACGCTGGCATCGGCCGACGTGGTCATCGTGGTGGCAGGGATGGAGGGCGCACTGGCCACTGCCGTCGCGGGCGTAACTGCCGCACCGGTCATTGCGGTGCCGACCAGTGCCGGCTACGGCGCAGCGCTCGAGGGCGTCACCGCTCTGCTGGCCATGCACGCGTCGTGCGCGGCCGGCATCACGGTGGTGGGTATCGACAATGGCTTCGGCGCTGCCATGGCCGTCATGCGCATCTTGGACTTGACGGCGAGCCGCGACGGCGGAGCCGGGTGATGCGCGACAGCGGAGCTGCCGACACATCACCGGTGACGCCGCACGCGCCGATGGCCGGATCGTCGTCTGCGGACGGCGAGCGAGGTCCTCCCCGCGGCACGGTGGCGTGGTTCGATCCGGTGTCGGGCATCGCTGGCGACATGGCGCTCGGGGCGCTGCTGGACGCCGGCGCGGACCTGGAGTTCGTGATCGATCAGCTGCGACTGCTCGGCGTGGGCGGCTGGCAGCTCAGTGCCGAGCGCGTCCGGCGGAACGAATTGGCCGCGACACGGGCCGTCGTGGATGCTCCCGAAGCGCATCATCATCGGCGCTGGCGAGACATCCGGGCGTTGCTTGAAGGAGCGCCCTTGGAAGACCGGGTTCGCGGCCGCGCGCTCGCAGCGTTCGAGGCGCTCGCCGTCGCCGAGGGCATGGTGCACGGTGTGGCACCCGACGAGGTCCACTTCCACGAGGTCGGCGCGCTCGATGCCATCGTCGACATCGTCGGCGTGAGCGCGGCGCTGGAATCGCTGGGCGTGGACGAGGTTGCCTGCGGACCGGTTGCCGTGGGCAAGGGCACGATCAACGCCGCGCACGGCGTGCTGCCGAACCCGCCGCCCGCGGTCGCACACCTGCTGGCGGGACACCCAGTGGTCGGCGTCGATGTCGACGTCGAGCTCACCACACCCACCGGCGCCGCCATCGTGGCCGCCCTGGCATCGCAGTTCGGACCGGTGCCGCCCATGACGCTGACAAGCGTCGGCTTTGGCGCCGGAACTCGCGATCTGCCAGGCCGCCCCAACGTCACCGGCGTGCTCATCGGCACGGCAGCCGCCGCTGACGGCTCTGCCAGCCCCGACAGCGAGTCCGGGGGATCCGGTGAATCCATTGAGCGTGCCATGCCCGGCCGGCCCGCCGCGGCGCTGGGCAGCGCGATGTCTGCCGTAACGGGTGCTGACGTCACCGTAGAGCTGGTCGAGCTGGCCACGAATCTCGACGACGTATCCGGCGAGCTGCTGGGCCACGCCATCGACGAGTTGCTGGCAGCCGGCGCGCTCGATGCTTGGGCGATCCCGATCGTGATGAAGCTGGGCCGCCCTGCGCACACGCTGATGGCCCTGTGCAACGCCGACGAAGTGACAGCGCTGGGCGACGTGATGGCGCGCCTCACCGGCACGCTGGGTCTGCGTGCGCGGACCGTCGTGCGCACGGCACTCGGACGACATGTTTCGACTGTCCATGTCGATGGTCAGGCCATCCGGGTCAAGCACGGCCCCCACCGCAGCAAGCCCGAATGGTCCGACGTGGTCGCCGCCGCCAGAGCCCTCGGTCGCACACCGGCCGATGTCGCCCGTGAGGCGAGCGCCAGCTGAATACTCGAGCCCACAGGCGCAGATGCCATAGCTGCGGAGGCGGCAGGAGACTCTGCGACGTTGCGACCTGCGGATCGGGGGAGCAAGCAGTGTACTGGCGCGCCCGCGGTGCTTGAGCGGCGCCGGGCGGTTTAGGTGTTGCGTCGGCAGATGGCTTGGGGTTTTCCGGCGGCGGGGTCTGCTTCGTCGGCTTTGTTGAGGTCGGCGGTGGTGGTGGGGTCGTTGTCGTTTTTGTTGTTGGGTC
>JAJDTF010000046.1 GCA_022827265.1 Acidimicrobiia bacterium
CAGCGACGACAGCACCGACGAAGCCGACGGTTCGGTGACGGTCACTGTCGATGCCGGCACCGGCTACACGGCGTCGGCGACGGCAGGAACGGCAACCGTGGCGGTGTCCGATGACGACGACCCGCCACCGGCCACGCCGGAGGTGAGCATCACCGCCGGCGCCGGTGTCACCGAGGGCGACGCGGCCACCTTCACGTTGACCGCCAGCCCCGCGCCGGCAGCGCCGCTGGCAGTGACGGTCGACGTCGCGCAGTCGGGCGACTACGGCGTCGCGACCGGCTCGCGGACCGTCATCATTCCGACCGGCGGCAGTTACACGCTTGCAATCGCCACGTCGGATGATTCCGTCGACGAGGCCGACGGGTCAGCCACGGTGACGGTGAGCTCCGGCGCCGGCTATGACGTTTCGTCCACAGCGGGCACCGCGACAGTCGCGGTCGCAGATGACGACGACCCGCCGCCTCCGCCTCCGCCGCCGGTGAACGCGAAGCCGTCGCTGTCGATCAGCGACGCAACGGCGGCCGAGGGCGGGACCCTGACGTTCACCGTGACCCTCAGCCCCTCCAGCAGCCGCTACGTGTGGGTGAACTACTACGCGCGGCCCGCCGGGTACGGGGCTGAGGCGTCGGCGACCTACGGGGACTTCGAACGGGTCTACGGGATGCTGACCTTCAAGCCCGGCGAGACCTCCAAGACCATCACCGTGGCAGCGGTCGACGACAGCCGGCCCGAGGGCGACGAGACGTTCCTGGTCGTTCTGTACTCCGAGGTCCAAGCAGCCGTCACCGACCGCCAAGGAGTCGGCACCATCACCGACAACGACTGACCGTGAGGTCGCAGTGTCTCACCGACCTGCGGCGTCGAAGAGCGGGGGCGGTTCGCTTGCTGCGATGCCATAGGGTTTCGGTGGCGAGTCGAGCGGGAGTGCGTGCCATGTCGATGAAGGGGATGGAAGACGGCCAGGTGCTGTCGTTCAACAAGCAGATCATCGCCGAGTTCCGTGAGAACGAGGGCCGCTGCGGCGGCATGTTCGAGGGCAACCCGATGCTGCTGATGACCATGATCGGCGCTCGCAGCGGGCGTCAGCTCACCAGCCCGCTCACCTACCATCGCCACGGCGACGACTACGTCGTGATGGCGTCGGCGGGCGGCCATCCGAGCCATCCCGCTTGGTACCACAACATCGTCGCCAACCCGCAGGTCACCGTCGAGGTGGGCACCGAGGTGCTGTCTGCCACAGCAGTGGTGCTCGCAGGCGGGGAACGGGACGCAGCGTTCGCGGCGATGTGCGAGGCGATGCCCCGGTTCGGCGACTACCAGGCGTCGGTAGACCGCGAGATCCCGCTCGTCGCCCTGCGCCCCAGCGACTGAGCACGGCCTCGGTACGGCGCTCGGCGATCTGGTCGATAGTCGACCTGTTCACGGTGAATCCTCCTCGGAGGCGATGCTTCGGTGCGCAGAGGCTGTAGCGGTGCGCCGCGCACGGGTGTACTCTTCCGGTTCGCATCTTCCCTCGGTGTCAGCTGCCGGGGGAGCGACCCATGTGCAGGAGAGGTTGATTCGCATGACCACTGAGGCGGCATTGTCCCCCCCCGTTCTGAGCTAGTTCGGAGCCGCGCGTCGGCGCGGCGTCGGCTGTGCGGGGCGACGCTGGCAGCGCTGCTGTTCGCGTCGCTGCTCGCGGCAGTGAGCGCCGCCCCGGTCAGTGCCCAGTCGGCGTTGCAATGGAAGAGTCCGCCGGCGGAGGCGACGGTGAGGTTCAACGGCCATGGCAGGGAGGCGTGGGTGACGCTACGGGTGCCTCCGGGCCTGAGCGGGAGCATGACGGTGACCATCGGGAATGGCACCGCTCGGGATGCGGCGAACGGCAATTGCACGGGGGACTACAACAACATCCGCTTCGGCCGGCCGTGGCGCACGACATGGGGAAGCGGGAATCCCAGCTTCGGCCAGCAGACATACCAGCGCACTCACCGGCGGGATCTCACTCCGAACGGGACCTTTACGTTTCCGATCGAGTTGTGCGATGGGTCGGTGGGCAAGAACTTCAGGGTCGGGTGGGGCTATGTCGACGCGCCCGGAGACGAGCCCGTCTTCGGCTATTCCAGTTACAACCCGGCTGCGTCCAACTGCACCTCAGACGTCAGGGTCCGGCCTAGACGGGCGGCAATCAGCGCGGGCATGGTAACCCAGAGCTTTGGGGGCCGGTCATACACCTTCTATCAGCCGGCCGTGCCGGAGCGGCCGCGGCAGGAGGTCACCGTCTCGCACCACTGCAGCACCGTGGTGACGATACTGCCCGCCGCCGGCAGCTTGGGCGGTTCGCTGGACGATCAGCAGGTGTCGTCGCAAGACGACGACCAGTCCGCCCAGGACGACGATCAGTCTGCCCAGGACGACGACCAGTCCGCCCAAGACGACGACCAGTCCGCCCAGGACGACGATCAGTCTGCCCAGGACGACGACCAGTCCGCGTCGGTGTGTACCCCGCAGTTGCCCTCTGACGCTGTCACAGTGTCTGAGGTAACTGGTTGGCGTGGTGATTACGGCCATGGGGCTCATGTGTCTCGTTGGAATCGTGTGCTGGCTGCTTTGGGCGAGGACACCGGCGAGGCTGCGATGACGGTCGAGCAGGCTCAGGCGATCAAGGCGCAGTTCGACAACTCGCGCTGGGACCGCACGGTGCGCACGCTTCAAGCGCTCGGCCAGTGCGCCGACGCTCCCTAGCCCGACCCGGTGACACCCGACCCCAACGACTAGCACGGCTGCTGCCGAGCCGGCCCGATCGGCGGGCAGACAGTCCGCCAGCAAGCGTGTCGGCACAGTGCTTACGGCGCCGCAGTGCGGCTGAGGATCGCAGGATTGCACCTCGGCTGCGCTGCGGCGCTCATGCATGGGGGCGACGACTGGCGCGCAGCACCCAAAGGCGTGTCCGATCAGGCAAGGCCGCGGTTCGGAGGCTTCTCGTGCCGGCGTTCTTGCCAGTAACTGATCGGCGTTTTGCCCACGAGAACCGGGGCGTTAGTGCGTCAGCTGTTTTCCGTCTCGGCTTCGGCGGCGGCGAGTTCGGTGAGGATGGCTGTGGCCACCTCGGTCACGTCCCAGCTCTGCGTGTCGATCTCGCCGAGCCGGTCGAACGCTTCGCCCACCTCTTCAGCTCGGGCGTCTGCGTAGCTGCGAGCGTTGTAGTGGGTGGGGATCAGGAAATGGCCGGCCTCGATGCCGTCGAACGCTCGGGTAGCCACCACCTCGGCGCTCATGCCGCGTTCGATCACCTGCTGCGCCATCGGCTGTGCCTCTGCCGGTCCGCCGAACTGCGCGGGCCGCCTGGTGCCCGACGCCCATATGCGGCTGGCGGTGAGCCCAGGGCACAGCACGCTGACCGCCAGATGCGGCGGCAGCTCCGCCCGCAAGGCTTCGCACATGCCGAGCACTGCGTGCTTGGACGCGGTGTAGGCGCCGGCGCCCGCATGGGGCAGGCCCAGCGAGTGCTCCGAGCCGGTGACGAGCAGCCGTCCCGGCTCGCCGGACGCCGCCATTGGGCGTCCGAACGCTTGCAGCGTGGCCAGCACGCCGAAGAGGTTGACCTCGAGCACCCAGCGGGCGTCGGCGAGGTCGGCATCGAGCAGCGGACCGCCAGCAGCCGACACTCCGGCATTGGCACACACCAGGCCCGGCGTGCCGTGCTCGGCACACAGCTCTTCGGCGAGCCGCTCGAGCGCTTGCACATCGGTGACATCGCAACGCTCCGCCATTGCCTCAGCCTTGGCACTGGCGAAGCGAATCTCGTCGGCTGTCTGCTCGGCTGTCGTGAGGTCTACATCGAGCACGGCCACGGCCGCTGCGCCCCGCCGGGCTGCCTCCAGCGCCAGCGCGGCACCGATGCCGCTCCCTGCGCCGGTCACCACCACGAGGCGGCCGCTCACTGTGTCCACGTTCATCGGTCTCCTCGGTTCCTCGCTGCGTCGCCGATGGCCTCGTTGGCCGACCCGGCAGTTCGGTCGACCTCCGGTCGGCCGGAGGCCTTGGTCATTGCGCCGTGCCGACCGCAGCTGCGTGGGGGCAGGTGAGCACGGGCATCTCGGTGATGGCGTTGAACCACACGCTGCCCATCGGGGTGTACGGCTCGGCGAGGGTGATATCGGGCAGTCGCCGGTACAGCTCGGCGAGCACGCAGCGCAGCTGGGTTCGCGCCACCGACGCGCCCAAGCAGAAGTGCGGCCCGGTGCCGAACGCAAGATGCGCTGAAGCGTTCGGGCGCAGGATGTCGAACCGGTTCGGGTCGTCGAACACCTCCTCGTCGCGGTTGGCCGAGACGTACGACAGGTACACCTTGTCGCCTTTGGGGATCGTGACGCCGCCGATGTCGACGTCTTCGGTTGCGGTGCGGCAGAACTGCATGACCGGCGGCGAGAAGCGAAGCACCTCTTCGATGGCGTTCGGCAGCCGCCCGTCGAGATCTTCGAGCAGGAGCGCCTTCTGGTCGGGGTGCTCGTCCATCAGCCGCACGAAGTGCGCTGTGGTGTTGCGCGTCGTCTCATGCCCGGCGATCGACAGGGTCACAAAGAACTGGGTGATCTCATCGGCAGTGAGGCTGCGCCCGTCCACCTCGCCGCGGGTGTAGCGCGACAGCATCGTGTCGTCGTCGAGGTCGCCCTGGTTCTTCACCAGGTCGTCCAGGAAGAGATACAGCTCGAACATCGTGTGCTCGAAATTCTCGGCGAACTCGACGTTCGCGACGTTGTTGGCGATCCGCAGATACTCGCGGCGCAGCTCCTGGGGCACACCCATCATCTGGCACAGCAGGATCATCGGCAGCTCCGCGGCCACCTCGAACACGAACTCGGCGCGGTCGCGCGCCGCCAGCTCGTCGATCACCTTCGCGGCCTCGGCCTCGATGAACGGCTCGAGCGCGGCGATGCGCCGCGGCGTCAACCCCGGCTGCAGCAGTCGTCGGTACCCGGTGTGCTGCGGCGGGTCCATGCCCATCAGGCCTGAGCGCTGCGCCCCGATCGCGATCGGGTTCTCTTTGACGTCGACCCACAGCACCGAGTTCTCCCACGCCGAGAACCGGCCCGGATCCTTCGACACCGCATCCACATCGGCATAACGGCTCAGCACCCAAAAACCCACGCACGGAATGTGCATGTGATCCACCGCCGGCGGCGGGTTCCACCACACCGGCGCCTCACGCCGCAGCACCTCCAAGTACTCAACCGGCGCACCGCCGATGCGAGCCATATCGGCCTGGCTGGCCAAGTTCACATCCCCAGGACGCAACCCCATGACACCCCCATTTGCTGTGCTCTCGTCTGTTGCGTTGTCCGCAGCCGCGACCCTACGCCAACAACCACCAGCACCAAGCCCGCCGCAATATCGGAAGCAGGGAGGACTTCCATCGTCGCAGATAGAGAAATGGATGCGGTCATGTGTCACTCCTTCCTGCTAGGACTAGGTACCGGAGCTGAGTTCGCCAAATGCGCGATCAGCTTGGCGCTTGATGACCGCCGCAAGTGAGGCCATGTCCGACTCCGCCCTGACCGCCGCCTCGGCACCGAGCTTGGAGCTTGATGATCTCGGCGGCGCGCCCTTCGGGACGGTGCTGGCAGATCCGCCTTGGCGGTTCCAGAACCGAACTGGGAAGGTTGCGCCCGAGCATCGGCGCCTCTCGCGCTACGACACGATGGAGTGGCAGGAAATCGCTGCGCTCGGCGTGGGCGCACTGATGGCCGAGCAGTCGCATTGCTACCTGTGGGTGCCGAACGCGCTCCTGCAGGAGGGCCTCGCGACGCTGGAAGCATGGGGCTTCACCTACAAGGCCATGCTCGTGTGGGCGAAGCGCCGCAAGGACGGCGGACCCGACGGCCGAGGTGTCGGCTTCTACTTCCGCAACACGACCGAACCGATCCTGTTCGGAGTCCGCGGCAGGCTCAGGACGCTCTCGCCGGCAAGGAGCCAAGTGAACATCATCGAGTCGCGCAAGCGGGAGCACTCCCGCAAGCCCGACGAGCAGTACGACATCATCGAGGCGTGCTCGCCGGGCCCGTATCTTGAGATGTTCGCTCGTTACCCCCGTCCCGGCTGGGTGGCATGGGGCAACGAGGCTGCCGACGACATCACACCGCGCGGCCGTACTTTTGCTGGCTACGGCGCACCCGACCAGCGGCCACAACCAAGCGCAGTGCAACCCAAACTGCTTGTTGCCGACTGAACTACGCGTCGGCGGTCAGCGTCCGGGCGCAGATTGCGACAGCGAGCACCGGGCAGCCTCCTGCGTCACCCCGTGTCAGCCGCGGCACGAGCTTGTCGAGGTTCGTCGTGGTGGTGGTGCCGAACTTTCTCGTGCCGGGCTCGGCGTCCACCGCTGCTTGGCGGAGATCGGTTTGCGTGCGCGTCACGATGACACCTGCATCCAGGAACCCCGCCTCGTACATGGCTCGGTACGTGCCGATGTCACGGTCGAGATTGCCATCCTTGGCGTTCCACTCGACATCCAACGCGACTCGGTTCTTCAAGCCGTCGACGAGGTACCCCTGATTCGACACTTCGGACCGCTGCATTGAGGTGAGCCTCTCACCCGCGGGCCGATGCGGCTTTCGTTGCGCCGTCAAGGTGATGTCGGTGTCCAAGCGCGTCTCGCGCCAGCCGAGGTCCTTGAAGGCACTTTCGAGGCGATCGGTCAAGTCCGACTTGTTGCCACCTGCCGCCATCATCTCTCCGACAGTCAGTCGGAATCCAGCAAGCACCTCGAGCAGGTCCTGCCATTCGTCCGGATTGGTCGCCGACACGATGGCAGCGGCATTGCGCACTTCTCGCCACTCGTAGCGCTCCAAGAGGGCTCTGGGCACCACGCTCTCGAAGCTTGAGGTCAAGTCCATTCGACACGCGAGGCTAGAAGGCCGGGCACCCGCTCTTCGACCGGCCGGTCGCCCCGCACTCTGCTTCGTTGGAACTCGGTTTGTTGTGGGAGCACGAGCCCACCGACCTCAGCGTCTGCCTCGAGCACTAGCGCTGCCGTCGGCTGGCGGTGCCACGCCGGAGTTCCTGGCGGACTTGCTCGATGCGGTCGAGCGCTTGCCGAGCGATCGAGGGCAGATGGCCGAGCTGTTCCTCGATGAGTTCGATGCAGGCGCTGGCCATGTCGATGGCTGCTGTGACCATGTCCGCCGCAAAGGCGTCGGTGGCCTTGTCGGGGTCGCCGACCGTGCCCGTGTCATCGGGATAGGTGCCGGTCTCGCGCCACAC
Source organism: Acidimicrobiia bacterium (assembly GCA_022827265.1). GTDB lineage: Bacteria > Actinomycetota > Acidimicrobiia > Acidimicrobiales > Poriferisodalaceae > Poriferisodalis. Next base: position 7,246 of record JAJDTF010000046.1, read on the forward strand.
CGAGGCGTCCTGCGGGCTGACCGTGCCCAAGCAAGCTACGAGCCGGTGTGCTGCCGATTCGCTGAGGTGCATGCCGGCAGCGTCAAGCAGCGTGCTGATGCCATGCACTCTGCCGGGGTGTTCGCCCTCGAGAGCGTGGATGAGAGCCTTGAGCGATGTCTCCATGACGATCTGGGACTGCTCGCACACGCCGAGCAAGCGGCTGCGCTTCAAGCTCTCGGCCTCGCGCGTGTCGTTCGCCTGCAGTACCCTCCGCTCGCGAGATGACGGCTCCATCATCAACAGCAGCTTGATGAGCGCGTTGGTGACGTTGGCGAGACTGTGGGCGGCTTGCTCGGCGTCGGATGGGGCCATGCCGATCTCCTTGCCCCAGTCGACGTCGCATCGCGGGGGGCGCGATCCGAGGGTGATGGCATGGGCTGCGATATGCGTCTCGAATGTCGAGCGGCACCGCTTGGCGCGGATCTCCCACTCGGGTCGGTCGGTGACCCGGACATCGCAGCCGTACCCCGTGGAACGCAGAACTGTCTGCTTGGCGCTCTCAGCGAGTTGGCGGCGATTGGCGTAGTCGCCCAAGTCGTCGAACACCAGCACCAAGTCGATGTCCGAACCGGGACCCTGGGCACCGCGTGCAACTGAGCCGAACAACAGCACCTCGCCCGGGTCCAACGCCGATTCAAGTGCTGTCGCGGCCCGACGGGCATCCTCCAGTGTCGGCAGATTGCGAGGAGCAGTCAATGCCACGTTCTGAGGCTACAACTCGGTGCCAATCCGGCCCAGAATCCCGGTCTCGGGGGGCAGGTGCACGGACATGTCGACAGGTTGCCGCCTCACCCGAGACACTTGCACCACAGATCTTGCCGGGTTGCGGTTGCTGCCGTACTCTCGCCATGCGTGCTCGTTTCGAGGGGGCTTTCGCGTATTGCTCTTGCACTGGGCTTGGTTGCGGTGCTGGCTCTGCTTGGCGTCGGCCCGGCGGGGGCCGCGGGCGAGATCATGGCGCTGAGTGCCGAGCCGTCTCAGCAGTGGCACCATGACTTTGATCTGTCTTGGCCGCTCAGCGACGACATCGGCATCGCTGGTCCGACCAATCAGCCTCCGCCACCGGTGCCGACGAAGGTGGTGCTCGGACCCGGCGAGTACTTCTCGGTCGGCCGATCGGCCACGTCGCCGAACGGCTGGTACCGGCTCACGCTGGAACCCGACGGCCGGCTGGTGCTGCGCGCCACAGACGACGGATTGGGTCTGTACGGCGCGCTGTGGTCGAGCGGGCCCTACGAGCCTCGCGATCCCGACCGTCCGGTGATGCCGCTGCTGGTGATGCGCGCCGACGGCAAGCTCGCCCTCTACGACACCGCCCACCCCGGATTCGGTGAAGCAGGATCAAGCGGCGAGGCGGCACAGCTGTGGACCGCCGACACCCGCAGCGAGTCGGGCGCATCGCTGCTGCTGGGCGACGACGGCGTCATGTCGGTGGTCACGCCGCAGGGTCAAGCGCTGTGGCGCAGCGGCAACGCGGCTCCCGATGTGGGCATCACGCGGTCGCGTCATGTCATCTACGACCGGGGCGGCCAGTGGGTCTGGCTGGTCGGCGCCGACGGCAGCGTGATCGACAACTACCCGGTCAGCGGGCACGCCGAGTCGCCGGCGCCGGGCCGCTACGCGGTCACGTCCAAGTCGGAGGATGCAATCTCCTACAACTGGCTGGTCACCATGGAGCACATGGTGCGGTTCACCACCGACGAAGAGGGCGATTTGATCGGTTTCCACTCCATTCCCCGCGGCTGGAAAGACAGGCCGGTGCAGACCGAGGCCGAACTCGGCGAATTCGGTTCGCTCGGATGCGTGCGCCAGCGAGACGACAAAGCAGAGCGCCTGTACGAATGGGCCTCGATCGGCACCCCAGTGGTCGTGCTCGCCTGACCGCTGCGCCGAACCGAGGCAGCCTTCGATACAGGCGCTCTCGGTTGCGCGCTGTGGCGCTGGGCGGTGCCTGGCACTGCGGGGGGCGGCTGTGTCGATAGGTTCGGCAGTGCAATGCGACTTCGGGGTGAGGGAGGGCGTTGATGGAGGTTCCTGTCTGCATCATCGGCTGCGGGCCGATCGGGCTCACCGGGGCGTTGCTGCTGTCGCGCCACGGCGTGCCGTCGCTGCTGGTCGAGCGGCGAAGCGAGCTCAACACCCATCCCCGGTCCCGTTTCGTCGACACCAACACCATGGAGCTGTTCCGCGAGTTCGGAATCGACAAGGCGGTGGAGGCCACGGGGCTCGGGCCTGACTGGACCGCCTGCAACCGGTGGTCCGACAGCCTGGCCGCCGAGCCGTACGCCAACATCGCGAGCCCCACCTTCCTCAGCGTTCCGGGACCGAACAGCCCGTGTGTCCCCGTCATGACCGCGCAAGACGAGGTGGAGATGGCGCTGATGTCCCGAGTCGCCGCGGACCCCATGATCGAGGTCCGCTTCGACACCGAGGCCATCGACGTCGCGCAATCCGACGACGCCACCCATCTGACCCTGCGCGATACCAACAGCGATGAGCGCGAGCCGGTGACGGCTCAGTACACCATCGGCGCCGACGGGCCGGGCAGCGGCACGCGTGAGGTGATCGGAACCCGTCTCGAAGCCGAGCCGCGGCCGGTGTTCTCCCAAGACGTGATCTTCCACGCCGACCTCGACGCGTACGTCGGGGACCGCAAGGGATCGCTGCTGTACACCACCACACCCGAGGGCGTGGTCATCTTCCAGCCGCTCGACGGGCGCCGGCGGTGGCGCTGCCAAGTGATCGTCGGCGACGAGAGCCTGATCTCCGAAGACGCAGTCAGCCGACGCATCCGCGTAGCTCTCGGCACCGATGACGATGTCGAGTTCGCGATCCTCAGCATGCGCATGTGGCAGCCGACCCCCGGATGCGTCACCCGGTTCTCGGCGGGGCGCATCTTCCTCGCCGGCGACGCCGCGCACGTCTCGGTTCCCACCGGCGGCATGGGCAACAACACCGGGTTCGCCGGCATCCGCAACCTGGCTTGGAAACTGGCCTACGTGGTGCGAGGCCTGGCCCCCGAGTCGATCCTGGCCACCTACGAGACCGAGCACCGGCCCATCGCCGTCGAGCGGATCGACTTCGGCGTCCGCACCACCGAGTACATGACAGCGATGATGGGCGGCCACATGCGAGGCGAGGACATCGCCGAACACATCGCGCGCACTCACCAGTACGCCGACTACGACCACCTCCTGCTCGGCTTCGAGATGACCTCAGACCTCATCGCACCCAACACCGAGCCCGCACCGCCCGTCGAGGCCCGAAGCGCCGGCTTCGTGCCGGTCGTCCGATCAGGGCGGCGCGCCCCCCACGTGTGGATCGACGCCGAGGCGACCGAGTCGGTCCTCGACTGGTACGGGCGCTCCTATGTGCTGCTGCTCGGGCCCGAATGCTCCCGCATCGAATGGGAAGCCGCCATCGCCGACCTCGGGCCCGGCAGAGCACCGGTCGCGGTGCGCCAGCTTCCCGCCAACATCTCTGCGGGCCCCTACCAAGCCGACGCCTGCGTCCTCGTGCGGCCCGACGGCATCATCGCCTGGTGCCGCAGCGATCCCGGCGGCCCGCCCGACCTCACAGGACTCTCCAGCTACCTGCCGAACTGAGTCACGCCGGGTTTGGTAGAGACTGTTTTTGTTGAGTCCCGGCCGGGGTGGCGGGGACGTGTTGACGGTAGTAGACGTTCTCGTCGTCGGCGGGGGTGGCGTAGTCGTACGAGACGAGCTCAACCTCAGGTGTCGGTGAGCCAGGCGAGCTGGGCGGCTGGCACTGCAAGCAGATCGGGGTCTGTGAGGTCGAGCACCGAGCGGGTGGCGACGATGCCCTGCCACGGCGAGTCTGCCAGGGTGCGGGTGGCCCGTTTCCATCGTGCGTCGACGTATTTCGACTCGATGGCGCAGCCGCTGAGGCCGGCGCTGACGAAGTCGATCTCGGTTCCCGACTTGTTGCGGTGGTGCAGCACCCGGTCGAACTCCAGGCAGCTGCCGGGCGCGTCTCGCTCGAGTGCTCGCAGCAGTGCCATCCCGAGCTGCTGCTCGGACAGCAAGGAGGAGTCCGCGGTGCCGCCGGCGACGAGCCGGGTGAAGATCGGGTCGGTGAAATACAGCTTCTCTCGGGCCCGCAATTGGGGTTGCAGGTTGTGGGAGCGATGGCACGGCCACAGCACAAATGCCTCTTGGAGGGCGGTGATGCGCCGCTGAAGGGTGCTGGCCGACATGCGCAGGTCGTCAGCGATCGTCGAGCAGTTGACCGGCGAACCGAGTGCTGCGGTCAGTCGCTGCAAGAGCGCCCCGGTCTGGAGGCTGGTCCAGTCCGTCCGGCGCATGGCGTCGCGGTGGACCAGGTCGAGCAGGCTGCGCAGCAGCGGGGAGTCGCCGAAGCGGCCCTCGATGTGGTCGGCCACGGCCTGCGGGAAGCCGCCTGCCAGCAGGTACGCCTCCCAGTCCATCACCAGGGCGTGCAGCCACGGCACGGTTTCGTGGGCGGCGTCGCGCAGCCGATCGGTGCTGAGGTCCCGTAC
>JAJDTF010000088.1 GCA_022827265.1 Acidimicrobiia bacterium
ACTGCTCGGACTGCCGTCACCCTCAGCGTGCTGTTCTTCGCCCTGCTGTCGGCCGGCGCGATCCTGTTCGGCGCACGCGACCCCATGTGGCAGCACGGCACCTTCATCGCCACGCTGCTGCTGACCCAGCACGCACTGCACGTCGCCGCGAAATCCGACGCCTGACGCTGCAGCATTCAGAGCTGAATTCGTCGGCTGCAGGGCTGCCGTGAGGTGCGCTGCGCCATTGTGCTGTTATGATGTGGCAGCATGCGAACTCAGATCGATTTGGAGCCGGAACAGCACGCAGGCGCGAAGCGCAAGGCAACGGCAATGGGAGTCTCCATGGCCGAATATGTGCGCCGAGTCATCGAGCGCGATCTGGCGTCGCCCGAGCCGCGGGGTGATATCAGCGACATCTTTGCGCTGGGGCGCTCGGGAGGCAGCGACATCGCCTCCGAGGGGAAGAGCGTCGTCGCCGACGCAGTCGAGGAAGACTGGATCCAGCGAACGAGATGAGCGTCTTCGTGGACACATCGGCGTGGTACGCAGCCGCGGACGCCGACGACGTCAGCCACCCGCGTGCTTGCGTGCTGCTCGAGCAGCATGCGAGCGAACTGCTGACCAGCGACCACATTCTCGTCGAGACATGGCAGCTGACAGCAAAGCGCCTCGGCTTCCGCGTTGCCGAACAACTGGTGAACGCGATTCGCACTGGTCGAGCGCGCGTGGACGAGGCGACACTCGCTGACCTGGAAGTGGCAGCGCAGATCACCGCCGACTTCGAAGACCAGTCCTTCTCGCTCGTCGATCGGACGAGCTGGGCAGTCATGCAGCGCCTCGGCGTGCATGAAGCCATCGCGTTCGACCGCGACTACTCGATCTACCGCTTCGGCCGTGACCGCCGCAGCAGCTTCACCGTGCATCGCTGAGCGCCCGTAGTCAGACCCGCCGCCGTTGCACAGCAGCGCGGAGTGATCGGCGTCCAAGCGCTGTGTGTCGCTCAGGGTGTGGGGTCTGCTTCGATGCGGTCGAGCACGCTGAGCAGATGCTCGATGAATGCTTCGGGCTGTTCTTGCATGGCGAAGTGGCCGATGCCCGGCATCTCGGCGAACGTCGAGCCGGCTATTGCCTCGTGTGCTGCTTGTCCGTGCTCGACGAGTCCTGACCAGTCGTGCTCGCCGCTGAGGATGTGAACGCCGATGCGGCTGGTGTCGATCTCGTGCGCTCGTTCTCGCAGGTCGTGCTCGACCATGTAGTAGTAGAGGTCGCCCCAGAACGCAGGCGGCCACGCAGCCGAATAGACGTGCGACACCTCCTTGACATAGGGCGTGGGCGCCCCGGGGCCGCACAGGCTCTCCATCAGGCGGGCCTTGGCGTGGCTGCTGACCGCCGGATGCGATGCGACGGCGAACCCGTCCCAGTCGCCGCCGACGTGCAGCGCGCCGCCCACCGAGATGACGGCCCGGAACCCCTCGGGATGGCGCAGCGCCAAGTCGAGCGCCAGCATGCCCCCGACTGAGCAGCCCAAGAACACCGGACGGTCGAGTCCGAGCGCTTCGCTCAGCGCCACGGGCACTTGGCGCAGGAATGCTCCTTCCAGCCGGTAGTCCTCGCACCACCACGGCAGACTCTGCGGCGGCAGCGACTTGCCGTGATAGGGCAGGTCATAGGCGATCAGCCGGAACCGGTCGGTGATCTCGGAGCACGCGAACAGATGGCGCCACTGCAGGCTCTGCGCCCCGGCCGTGTGCTGGGCCAGCAGCGGGATGCCGTCGCCCGCCTCCTCGTAGTACAGCCGGTAATCGGCGCGGCGCCCCGCCGAATCGCCCAACTCCACATGCACATACCGGCCCACAGGACTGTCAAGGCGCGATGCAGAACCGTTCTGCGGCAGAACGGCAGTCTGGACTTCGACGGCGAGGGTCGCTTCGCCTGCGAGTTCGCGCAGCAGTTCTGCTGTCCGCTCGAGCGCCGGCAGGTACTGCCACAGCGTGAGCTGCTCGGTCGCGCTGTTGTCGAGCACTCCGAGCATCATCATCGGCACGAGACGGGCCAGCCGTGGCTGCGGAACCGTCAGCAGCGGCGCCCACCCGTCCGCCGATCCGGTCACGGTGATCACCCCATCGCCCGCCGCGGCCGGCACCGAGCCGGTGATCTCGCCGTCGGCCACGGTGAATCCGAGCCATTGGTCGCCGATCCCGAGACGGATGCCGCCGTTCCAGAATCGGCACGCCAAGATCAGCTCCCGATCTGCCGCGCAGGCACCGGCAAATGCCTCCTGGGCAGGAAGCGTCTCCCCTGCCGGTCCGCCGTCGCCCGGCGCTGCGACGGCCGCATCGGCAGGTAGTTCACCGGTTCCGTTGTCGTCGAATACCGCTGTCATGCTCGCCGCTGCCTCCTGAACACGCTGGCCGCGCAGGCTGCTTGGCGCCCTGGCGGCGGTGGAATGCCGCTCCTTTGCCTATCAGGTCCTTCTCGCTGAGGATGCCGAGGCAGCGTCGGGCCGATCCTCGTGTGCAGTCCCGCCAGTGCCCGACGGCTCCGCGGCCGAAGCTGCAGCGGGAGCAGCGCCAGCTGCGGCGAAACAGGTCGCACCATGGTGCTGTAGCGGCGACGGGCGGCGAGTCCGTAATGAACAAGAATACAAAAATAGATAAAAATAGATAAGCTGGCCATGGCAATGCCGGAGCAGAACCCTTTCACCCCCACGTTCGGCGCAGCACCCCCTTTGATGGTCGAGCGTGACGACACCATCGAGCGAGTACTCGCCGCGCTTCGCCACGGACCCCGTCATCCCGACTTCACCTTGTTGCTCACCGGTCGACAAGGCACTGGCAAGACGGCACTGCTCGACGCGATCGCAGCCGCAGCGCGCCACGAGGGCTGGCTGAGCGTAAGCGCAACCGCATCGGCTCCCGAGTTCGGCACACAGCTGCGCCATGAGTTGAGCGCCTTAGCCGAAGACATGCAGCGAGCCCCGAAAACGCGCCTTGCGTCGGCACAGGCGCTCGGGTTCGGCTTGTCCTGGGCCAAGGAGGCGCCGGATCCTCAGCCTCTTCTCCATGAACTCAGCCTTCGACGCATGCTCACCGGCATCGCGGACACGCTGGCGACATCTGGCATCGGCGAGGGCCTGCTCATCACGCTCGACGAGTTCCATGCCGCCGATGTGGACGGGGCCCGCGAGCTGGCCGCTGCTGTCCAGCATGTGACGCGTCGCGAGCAGCGCCCCGTAGCGCTGGTGATGGCCGCTTTGCCCGAGGTCACCGAGACCGTCCTTGCCGATATGGGCATGACTTTCTTCCATCGCTGCGCGCGGGGTGAAATCGGCCTGCTCGGCTACGACGCAACGCGAACGGCACTGGAGGTGCCCATTCGCCAGGCCGGAGGTTCGATCGATGGCACGGCCCTCGAGCTGGGGGCGCGGTCGTCGGGGGGTTACCCGTTCATGGTCCAACTCGTCGGCTATCACGGGTGGGAGTCGTGTGCCGACGACGCCAAGCACCTCGCTGTCGACGACATGCACGAGGGGATCCACGAAGCCGACCAGGCCCTCGCCGCCATGCTGCTCATGCCGCTGTGGTCAGCGCTCTCGCCCACAGACCGGGAAGTCCTGCGCCATATAGCCGCAAACGATGGTCCCATAGAGGTCGCTGCACTGGCGTCGGCCCTCCACAAGAGCCCTTCGTACATCAACACCTACCGGCGGCGACTCCTGCGCGCCGGCGCGATCACCGCCCCAGACCGAGGCATCCTTGATGTCCGCGACCCAGCCATGCGCCGCTGGCTCGACGGCCAGCGACCCATCGCCGACATCGAACACTGAGCATCTGGGCTATCAGCGTCACGCTCCCGAGGGCCGCGGGTCGGGGTTTAGGATCGGCGGGCGAGTGCATGCGGATGGGGTTCTGGGGGGTTGACCTTGCGGCGGTTCACTGGTCTGTTTGTTGCTTCGGTTGCGACTGTTCTCGTCGCTTTGTTGCTGACTCCTGTTGGGGCGTCGTCGTTGCCGTCGGTTCAGGCGTCGGTTCTGCCTGATGTCGGGACTGGCAGGGATCCTTGTCCGGTTCCTGCGGCGGGCAGGCTGCGGTCTGATGCCGAGTGTGATTTGGTGGTTCGGCTGGTCAACAACAGTTCGGCTGTTTCGACGTTCTCGGTCAGCGAGAGCGGTGCGGCGGGTGCGCTTGATGAGAGCGTGTTCAGTCCGTCGCTGCCGGGATACAGCAGGTTGGGGGAGTGTCCGTGTGAGGTGACGGTTGCTGGGGGTTCGTCGGCGACGTTCGGGCTTCGGGTCGAGGTGGGTGATGTGACGCCGGGCTGGTACACGAGCCGTGTCCGTGTGCATCGGCTGCATACCGGTGGGCGGCTGTTGGCCAGTTTCCAGCTCAAGATCGACGAGGTCGGTGCGGACTGGGACGTGGCGGTGTCACACGGATCGCTGTCTGTGGCCGAAGCCGACGATCCTGGCACTGCGGGCGTGTGGGAGCATCGGGCGGCTTATTCGGTGAGGTTGACCGAGGAGCCGTCGGGTGAGGTCACTGTCACGCCGGTGAGCGCTGACACGTCGGTCGTTGTGGTGTCGGGGGCGTTGACGTTCACCGCGGCTGATTGGCAGACGCCCCAGACGGTGACGGTCACTGCTGTTGATGACGACGTGGACAATGTCGGGGATCGTCACGCGAGCGTCCGACACGATGTCAGCGGCGTCGGCTCCGGTGAGGTGATGGTGGACGATGTGGCGGTGGTGGTCGCTGATGATGACGCTCGGGGCGTGAGCGTGTCGGCAGGGTCGCTGAGGCTCTTCGAGGCCGACGATCCCGGCACCGGCGGGGTTGTGGAGCACCGAGGCGCCTACACGGTGCGGCTGGACAGCGAGCCTGCCGGAGGGGATGTCACTGTGGGTCTGGCCAGCGGCGACACGTCCGTCGC
>JAJDTF010000002.1 GCA_022827265.1 Acidimicrobiia bacterium
CCGGTTGGAGTCTGGTACCGCAACGTGGCACAATTGTGGTCATGACAACCGAATCGCTGCGCACCGTGAAGGACCGCTTCTCGGAATTCGTTGAGCGGGTTCACAGCACTCACGAGAGGATCTTCATCACTCGCAACGGCATGTCGGCTGCGGTCCTCATGAGCCCAGACGATCTCGAGTCCATCGAGGAAACGCTGGCGATCCTGTCCGACCCCGATGCGATGAAAGAGATCGCTCAGGCGGAACGCGAAATCGCCGAAGGCGACGTCGTGCGCGGCGTGGAGGCTGTCAAGGCGCTCCGGGCGCAGTGAATGCAACGCCGTACGACATCGTTTTCGCGCGTTCCGCTGCTGCTGCGATCGCTGAACAGCTTCCGGAGTCGGTCGCTTCAGCCGGCCTCGAGCTGATTGCAGGCGTCTTGGCGGAAGCACCGCGCCGAGTCGAAACACCATTGGGTGATGAACTCGAAGGCCGATGGGCAGCGCGCCGCGGTACGTACCGGATCGTGTACCGCATCGACGATGCGCGACGGGAAGTCTTCATACTCCGGGTGGCGCACCGTCGAGATGCCTACAGACGCCTCGACAGCTAGCGGCAATCGGCAACTTCCCCGAGGCGTCGTTGCTTCGGGTCACCGAAACAATTCGGTCGGGGTACACCTGTGTGCGGCGGCGAACGCGACACCGTCACTGAGGCGTACTCGACGTGCACTGACACCGGCATGCGGTCATACGCGGACGACAGCCAGATCGTCGAGCTCAGGAAAGTCGGCGTCCTGAGTGACGACGGGAACGCCATGGGCGACTGCCGTGGCCGCGATCCATGAGTCGTTGATCGGCATCGCCAGGCCTCGCTCTCGAAGAGTGACTCGCAGCCGTGCCCATGCGGCAGCCACGTCGCCGTTCACCGGAAGGGGGTGCAGTGCCATTGCGCTGGCCAGCGTCGAGAGTCGGCGATCGCGTACAACGGTGCCGGAGAGGAAGTCACCAAGTGTATGCCAAGTGGTGCAGACCGGCGAGGCGTCGGGCGGCGGCCACACCACCGGGCCGGGTGCCACATGAGTCAGGCGCAGCCCGATCGAGCTGTCACCGCAGCCCTAACTATTTCGCAACCAGAGTGGGCGCGTGGTAGCGGGCGGTGCGGCGTGTGCCGGCCATCCGGAGCGCGCCCGCGGCGACCATCCTGCGCAGCAGGCGCGACGCTTGATCGGGCGAGAGTCGGCACAGCTCGGCCGCTTCTGCGCGCCCGATGGATCCGTGCTCGGCCACGAAGGTCAGCACCATCTGTTCCTGCTGGATCGGGTCGAACCCGCGGGTGCGCACATACCCGGCCGACTCGCCCAGCTGCCGGTAGAGCTCGGCGGCGAGGTGATAGGTGCGTCCCTTGCCCTCACCCCGTGATTCGAGCAGTCCGCGCTCGACCAGCGCATTCAGGACCGAGCGAGCCTCCTCGGCTGCGATCTGCAGCAGTTCGCCTGCCCGCCCGGACGTGATCCGGCTCTCGGCACGCACCTCATGCAGCACTTGCAAGGTCTGGAGATTGAGCGCGTTGTTGTCGCGGGCCGCGGCGGCGGCGAACGCGGCAAGCTCCCGATCTGCTGCACCTGCCGGCATGCGGGCCTCCACCCAGGCTCGGGTGGATCGTGAATAGTCCGGCTGCGGCCGGCCCAGCGCAAGCTGATGCCGGTAGACGCGGTTGACGCCGCGCCCCGTCCGCTCCACGAGCCCGGCTCGCTTGAACGCGTCGGCGATGAGCGGGTTGCGTGCCTGCGGCGGCGCTGTCAGCAGGTTGTCGACGGTGATTCCCTCAGGGAAGCCGCCTGCACTGCTGACCGACAGCGTGGTTCCCTCGATGGCCACTCTGACCTGCCCGTTGAGCGAGTAGTCGCGGTGGACGAGGGCGTTGGCAATGAGCTCTCGCACGGCGATCGGGGAGTAGCGCGGCAGGCCGAGGCGGAACAATCCGTCGTCGATTTCTTCCTCGGGGTTGTGGCGGTTGACGGCGTCGGCAAGCTCGAGCATCGCTCGCAGAAGCGGTGCGGGCAGCTCCTCGTCGGCAATGACGGCATCGTGGTCGTCGAGCGCCTGAAACACCACGGCGTGTGTGGGTGCGAACGTGGCCAGGACGTCTGCGGTTCCGAACAGCAGTGCCGCTCCGAGCGTCAGGGTTCCGTCCACGGTGCGGAGCCCGAGCGCGGACAGCAGGTCGTGGTCGGACAGTTCGGCCAGAATCGCATCGCCGCCTGCGGCTGCGAGACGGCGGAAGCGATCAAGCTCGGCAGCGTCCAGGTCGCCGACCGCAACGTCGGGCAGCGCCAGCGCCGACATGTCGCGCACCCCCAGCGCCGAGGCTCGGGCTTGCGCCTCGTGGGGCAGCATGGGCAGGCACTGGGGCTTGCCGTCGACATCGATTGCCCGGCGTACGTAACGGCCCGCGGTCGTCGCAACGACGGTCTGCGCCTTGGGCACACGCACTGCCACGATGTCGCGATCGTCGAGTTCTTCAACGGCAACTTGGACGGCGAGCGAGGGCGATGTCTTGTTGGCCACGAGCGCCTCGACACGCGGAATCTGCGTCGAGTCGCCATGCCGCGGCGATGCCCCGACGATGGTTCCGTCGTTGGCAACGCCGATCAGGAGCCAGCCGCCGTCGCCATTGGCGAGGCACACCGCAGCCTCGGCGAGCTCGTCGTCGTTGACTTCGCGCTTGAACTCGACGGTGTACGACTCGCCGCCGGAGACCAGCGCTCGAAGATCGCGTGGCACCACGCCAAGGTTATACGCATCTCTTTACACGTTATGAAATAGGGCATCTTTGTTTATATAACTTTGCAAACCGGCCGCCACCGTCGAGGCCGAGGTCGCCTTCCGCCCCCAGTTCGCACCGAGCTACTACGGCTCAGCCTCGGTCAGGGCGATCGAATTGGCCAACGCTGCGGCGTCCTCGTCTGGCCCCTGCGGCATCTGCCGGTAGGACTCGGCAATCGCTTCGCCTTCGCGTGTCCGCCGAACGCTGTCGGCTTCGACCAGATCGCCCGGTGCGACCCGGTTCGCCCAGCGTTCCAGCGCTGCTGCCCGCTGCGCCCGTGTCCGTTTCATGACGTGAACCATCTTGTCAAGAACTTGTCACTCGCTGGCGTCGCCGAATGCGGTGGAACCGTGCTCGGCGGCTCAGTGTCAGTCGTGGGGCAGGGAGAAGCCAACGTTGCGCTCTTCGGTGAGGTGCAGGCTCTCGCTGATGTAGGAGAACTCGTCGAGGGCTCTGATCCAGCGTCTTGTGCTCGGCAGCGCGAACGCCACGGTTCGTTTGCCGACGTCGGCCACCAGGCCGGACTTGACAAGGCGGGCGCGGTAGACGCTGGCGTATCCGCTGGTCACGTCCATCCGGCGTGCAATGTCGGTGAGCTGCGAATCGCCGTCGTCGTGGGCCATGGCCGCTAGGAATCGCCAGGCCGAGGCCGGCTGATCTCGCCACAGCGGTGCGATGACCAACTGGCCGATGTGCTGTTGAGCTGCACGAGCGCCCTCGACGACATCGGCCAAGGCGACGACGGTGTCGGGCTCGGCGGCAGCTTCCCAAGTGTGGAGGCCGACCAACTGCACCATGAACGGGTAGCCGCCAGCAGCCCCGGTGGCGTGATCGATCGCCTCGGGCAACATGCGGCCGCCTCGCCGGCGGATGGGCTCAGCGCGTGCCGTCCGTCGGAGCGAAGGGGTTGGCCGAGCGCAGCAGATGCCGCCGACGGCGGGTCTTATGTCGTAGACGTTAGCGCTGTTGTTGGACTTGTTGTCTTTTGTTGTCATTGTTGGACCACGTGTCCCCGCGAGAGATGTCGTCCGCACCAGTGATAAGGGTTCCAAAGTCACAAGCCGTGGCGCTCGGCCAACGCCGAGACCTCGTCAGGGCTGAGCGGGCTTGCTTCGGCCTCCCACGCTTCGAGGAAGTCGCTGAGTGCCTGCTTGCGGTCGTGATCGGCTGCGAGCCGCCGTAGCGCCTCACCCACGGTGGCCTCTCGACCGCCGAACTCGGGCGCGATTCGCTCAAGCAGCAGCCGGGTCTCCTTGTCAAGCCGCACCCTTGCCCTCATCACGCCGCCGACTGTATTGGGCGCCTGCTGGCGCGATGCCAACAACTCGCGTGTGGGCGAGGCAGGCCGCGGTGCGGCAGCTGCTACCAGTAGTCGTAGCCTGACGCCAGTTCCCCCAACCGCTTCGGTGGCTGGGTGCAGGGCCCGCTTCGGCGGGCCCTTGCGTCTATTGCGAACGCCTGGCTCGCGGAGTTTCGCCCAGATGGCTTCGAGTGGGGAATGGATTGTCCGCTGAACGAGGGTGCACTTGCTGCGTCGCCGGCTAGCGGGGAGATGAGCGGTGCGGTGAGCTACCTGATCAAGGCAACCTTGATGTCGTCCTGTCCGGTTGGAATCGCGGTGCGGGTCCAGCAGCGCTTGTGAGGTGAGCAATGCCACTCTTCGAGGTCACTGAGGATGAACTCATCCAGTTGCGTCGGGTTCAGGCAGGGCCCGAGCTGTATGAGGCAGAGATCGAAGCACTCCTGTGGTCCAACCTCGATTCGTTTGTCGGGGTCCCGCTCTTCCCGGTCGCGCGCCAACCCAAGATTGGCGCTGGGCTTCGGCCCGACATCGTCGCCATCGACGGCGATGGCCATGTGCACGTGATCGAGGTAAAGCGTGACATCGATCGCGGCCAACTCGCCCAGAGCCTCGAATATGCGGGATGGGCGCGCAACACCAATCTCGATGAACTGGCTGGCATGTTTCACGGCGGCACCGAGGCCTTCTTCGCCGCCTGGGCAGAGTTCACTGGGACCGCTGCGCCTCGATTGGTGCAACTGCCGCCTCAACTTGTTCTCGTCGCCGGCGCCTTCGACGATCGGACCGATGGGGCGCTGAGCTTTTTGATGGAAAACGGCCTGCCGGTCACTGTGCTCCCTGTCACGATCTACAGAGATCAGGACGGGCGGAGGTTCGTCGACGTCGGCGCTGACCACGAGCTTGAGCTTCCCGAACCCGTAGCTGGGCGCGGCGGCGGATCAAATCCTGCGCGCTTCAAGTTCGATGGACGAAGGCTCACTGTCGGAGACTTGCTCAATGCCGGCTTGCTGGAAGCGGGCGCTGCACTGAGCTGGACCCGTCCGAAGATCGGTAGGACCTACTCTGCGAAGGTTCTTGAGACCGGTCAGATTCAGCTTGATGACGGTGGACGGGTATACGCATCGCCATCACGTGCGGCGAAGGAAGCTGCCGGCGTCGTTGCCTACGACGGTTGGCAGGCTTGGTGTACCTCTGATGGAAAACTGCTCGCGGAACTCCGGGAGCAGCTCCTCGCCTCGAATGCGCCAACTGATGAGGTCACCGAGTGACGACGCCCCAGCGCGGTCTGCTGTTCCACATCACCCACCAGGCGAATCTCGCCTCGATCGCGCGGCACGGGCTCCGGTGCGACAGCGACGTAGTGGCTTCGGGCAACGCGTTTCGTGAGATCGGCAATCGCGAGATCAAGAACAGGCGCCGGGACCGAGTCGTACCGATCCCGCCAGGTGGTGCTGTGGCGGACTACGTGCCGTTCTACTTCGCCGCGCGATCTCCCATGCTCTACGTGATCCATAGAGGGAACGTGCCGGCGTACCAGGGTGGCCAAGGAAAGATCGTGTACCTCGTCACGAGCATTGAGTCGATCACGGAACTTGGGCTGCCGCTCGTGTTCACCGATCGCAACGCCGCGCTCGGCCACGCCAGCTACAGCGCAGATCTTTCGGAACTGGACGATCACGTCGACTGGGAACTCATGGACGCGCGGATGTGGAACGACACATCAGCGGAGCCGGACCGCATGGAACGGCGCATGGCGGAGATGCTCGTGCATCGCCACGTACCGTGGTCAGCAATCACCGGTGTCGTGACGAAGACCGAGAAGCGGAGCCAGAAGGCCACGGCAGCGCTGGCTACGGTTGGGTCCACTACCGCGGTCAGTGTTCAGCGCGGGTGGTGCTTCTGATGACGAACTTCATCGACGCAAGCGGCGATCTGCTAGACGCCGACGTAGATGTGCTCGTGAATACCGTCAACACAGTCGGCGTGATGGGCAAGGGCGTTGCGCTGCAGTTCAAGCGTGCCTTCCCGGCCAACTTCAAGGCCTACGAGCAAGCCTGCAAGCGCAACGAGGTCGTTCTCGGGAAGATGTTTCTCTTCGACAACGGCCAGATCACGAGACCTTGCTGGATTGTGAATTTCCCGACGAAAGCCCATTGGCGGTCGCGGTCGCGTCTCAGCGACATTGAAGCTGGTCTCGATGACCTACGAGCTGTCATAGTCGAACTGAAGATCACCTCGATTGCGCTGCCACCGCTGGGCTGCGGCAACGGCGGACTGGATTGGTCCGACGTGCGGCCGCTGATCGAGGACAAGCTCCAAGGTCTCGACGCAGAGGTGCACGTGTATGCGCCAGCCGGAGCACCCGCCGCCGCCGACATGAGAGTTGCTACTTCACGACCTGCTCTAACCCCAGGCAAGGCAGCCCTCGTGGCGATGGTTGACCGCTACTCGGCCGTGGCGTTCGAAGCATCGCTTATCGAAATTCAGAAGCTGATGTATCTGCTGCAGGAGGCTGGCGAGCCGCTCAAGCTTCGGTACCAAGCCCAGCGTTATGGACCCTACGCCGACAATCTTCGCCATGTCCTGAAGGCCCTCGAGGGCCATCATTTGGAGGGCTTCGGTGACGGGTCGGCACCGGTCGACGCGGCCGAGCCGATTCGAGTATTGAAGGGTGCCGCCGAGGAAGCGGCCGGGGTGCTGGCAGGCGAGCCAATCGTCGAACGGATGGAGCGTGTGCTCAGCTTGATTGAGGGCTTTGAGTCTGCCTATGGGCTCGAACTCCTCGCGACTGTGCATTGGACTGCGACCAAGGACAACGTGGGCGACAACCTCGACGTGGTGACCAAACAGGTACAGGAATGGAACTCGCGAAAGCAGCGGATGTTCACAAAACCGCATATCGAGACGGCGCTGAACCAACTGCGGGATGAGGATTGGTTGAATCCCGGTCCATTGACGCCAGCTGAGTCCGTCGCCTGAGGCCTCCGGGTCCAGAGTTCCCGTGGGCGCGAGGAAGCAGCGCCAGTAGGCATCACCAGGCGGCCAGCTACCGCTTCGCCTGTAGCCGTGTGCGCAACGCTGACGATCTCGGCGCGGTCGCCCGAGCAACGTCAGCTCAAGATCGAGCCGTGTTCTGCTACCGAGCCGAGCCAGACGTTCTTGCCGATGGAGGCGAGCGTGGTCTTGTGGATCTCGTAGGCCGGCATCAGGCGGGCGACGATGGACCAGAACTCGGGGGTGTGGTTGGTTTCTCGGAGGTGCGCCAGTTCGTGGACGAGGACATAGTCGATCAGGCTGGGTGGAAGCTGGAGCGTTGCCCAGTGGATGTTGACGCTCTGAGGGCCGTCCATTGGTCGGGCTGAGCCCCAGCGGTACCCGAGGTCTCGCACTTCGACTCCTACGGACTGCTCGCCGAGGCGCGCCGCCCAAGGGCGGATTCTTCGTCGGAGCCATTGGCCGCCGGTATCGGCATACCAGCGCCGCATGGCGGTAGCGCCGTCGGCAGCTTCCGAAGCTCGCAGGTGGAATCGTCCACGGTCGAGTCGGACTGTCGTCCTTGGGTCGGTGGCCATGGCTGATGCAACGGCAGAGCTGGCGTCGGTTACGAGCGTGAGACGGTAGCTGCGGCCGAGATATGCGAATCCCTCTCCTTCCACGAATTGCTTCACCACAGCCGGACCGGTCAGGGCGTCCTTTTCGGCGAGCTTGCGATAGATCCATGGTCGCTTGGCGGCCACGAATTCTCTGGCCCGTGTGACCGTTGCGGTCGGCGGGGCCTTGATGTTCAACGAGCCGTCGCGTTCAACGACGATCTCAATCGTTGTGCGCTCGCTCGGAGGAGCGACTTGCAGCGTGAGATCACCCGTGACCAGTGCCGTCAGCTCGTGAAGGGGCGCGGCTCCTGCATCAGCATGCGGTCCCATCTCATCGCTCATGACAACCGATGTTGATTGGCCTTGGCCAAGGCGACGACCTCGACCGCCAGTTCGTCGAGGCTGGAGAAGTCGAAGAGGTTGCTGCGGTCGAGCGATTGCTTGACGGACTTGCGCAGTTCGTCCTGCCTGGTGGCGTTGTCCCAGAACCCCACGGTCCTGATGATTCGGCGAATCTCGGCCACCAGCGTCCGGGTGAGATCGATCAGCTCGTCGGCCACTCGCGCACCGGAGCTGGCGACCCTCTCAGCCATCACGTTGTGGAACGGCAGCTCGGTCTCGGGGTCAAGCCCGGTGTGCGCATCGTCGGTGCGGCCGGCGTTGATCTCGTCTACCAGTTCTTCGAACTCAAGTGCGATCTGATCCCAGCGCTCCTCGAGTCGCTCCAGAATCTCGTCGATCCGTTCCGAGATCTTCTCGTAGTAGATGGGATCCTCGTCAATGTGTTCGCGTATGTGGTGGCGCAGGGCGTGCTCCATCTCCGAGGCTTTGGCGCGATCTGACCCGATCTCGCTGATGTAGGCGCTGAATTCGGGATCGGTGATTCTCACCGGGGCGATCTTCCGACTCAGATCCAACACGGTGATGTGCCGATCGATCAGTTGCCGCACCTTCTCCTTGTACTTATGCGGATCGAAGTCGCCGTCCGGCGTGTCGCGGTAACGCCGCCGGGTCCGTATCTGAATCTCGCCGAACAGGGTGACGTCCTCGACGAATGGCAGCGCTTCGGGCCTGGGCAGCACTGTGTCGAAGGTGGTCAGGAGAGTCCGCAGTGCCACGTCGAACTCGGCGCGGAGCCGTTGGTCGTCGAGCAACTGGACGCAAGCCTCAAGCGAATCGTCCGCCGGTGTCGGCTCGACGCCGCGCTGAACGAAGAGCTGGCGGACGCGCTGGCGCTGCGGCTCCAGCTTCTCGATCTCGGTGGTCAGCGGGCGTAGCGCTCCGTCGACGTCCGGATCCACCTCGCCGTTGTCACCGGCGTACGCGGCAAGCGCCTGGGTCAGCTGCGACGACACGCCGAAGTAATCGACTACTAACCCGTAGTCCTTCTTGGGCGCGGTCCGGTTGACGCGTGCGACGGCTTGGAGCAGCTCGGCTTCCTGGATCATCCGATCGAGGTACAGCACCTGCGCCTGGGGAACGTCGAATCCGGTGAGCAGCATCGACTTCACGATCAGCAACGCCAGCGGGTCCTGCCCGCCGTTGTCGGTGCCGAGAGGAAGTTTGAATGCCTGAATGACGGCCTGCTGCCGCGTCTGGTCGGTCCACGGCGCATAGTGCGGTGGGTCGTTGTGATCGGCAGAGATGACCGGCGCGAACGTGAGGCACCGAATCAGGTCGATCTGACCGGCAGCAGCACGCAGGAATGACTCCTCGGGATCGAGCGGGTCGCCGACCCCGGCCAGCAGCTCCGGCAAGCGTGGCTCCAACTCGGCCACCAGCTCGTCCCGGGCTTTGTCCAGCGCCGCGTAGTACCGCAGGCAGGCCTCACGGCTGGTGGCCACAACCATGCCTTTGAATCCATCGGGCATCACCGTGGCGATGTAGTGCCTCAGGATGTCCTTGGCTTTCGCTGCGATCAGCTCCGGTGCTTCGAGCACCTTGGCGGTCG
>JAJDTF010000024.1 GCA_022827265.1 Acidimicrobiia bacterium
CACGGTCCGCGACGTGTCGATGGCATGCGGTGCCGGCACCGACTGCGGCAGCTGCGTCGCCATGATCCAGGCCGTGCTCGACCAGTGCGTTCTCGAGGCCATCGACCCCGAGCATCACCCAGTCCACTCGATCGCTTTCGAGCCGATCGCAGTAGGCGCCTAGCGAGCCTCGCTGCAGGCGTACTCGACTTCGCTGTGCTGACTTGGCCTGCGCTGTCATGCGCCTAGGGTGATGCTCATGCAGGGATCGCCCGAGGTCATCGAATTCTTGAACGAGGCGCTGACGGCCGAGCTGACGGCCATCAACCAGTATTTCGCCGCCTCCAAGATCGCCAGCAACTGGGGTTATGACCGGCTGGCCTCCAAGTACCACGAGGAATCCGTCGAGGAAATGCGCGACGCCGAGAAGCTGATGGAGCGCATTCTGCTGCTGGATGCGCTGCCCAATATGCAGCGGCTGGGAACGGTGATGATCGGCGAGACCGTGCCAGAACAACTTGCCCTCGACCGGCAGCTCGAGGAGCACGCCATCGATCGGTACCGCAGCGGTGTGCGGCTCTGTCTCGACCACGGCGACGCCGGTACTCGTGAACTGCTCGAACATCTGCTGGTCGGCGAGGAAGAGCATCTCGACTGGATCGAGACCCAGCAGAGCCTCATCGAGGACATCGGCGTCGAGCGGTACCTGCTGAGCCAGATCGGCGACGACTAGCGCCGACGCTCGACGCCGGCGTCGGGCGGGCGGCTACGCCGGCTTCCGCACGAGCACGAAGTACAGCGGGGTGAAGATCTGCAGCTGCCCCGATTCTGCGAGGGCAGCCCCGCCGATGTTCAGAATTCGCGATGCTCCCGACGTACCGCGCGGGACGACCCGAAGCGCTTCGAGCGCCCAGAGGATCGTGTGGGTCGCCGATCTTCCGGCACGGGAACTCCTGAGACCCCTCAGCGACAGCCGGGGGCCGACCAGGGGCTCGTACCACGGGATCGACGGCCCGGCCTGATCGGCCATGTCGAGTGCTTCGAGCACCTCGAAGCCGACCTTGTCCAGGGCGGCGTCCACCTCGTGCAGCGAGACGATGTCCTGCAGCCCGGCGCCGAGTTCGATGTCGTGCTTGAGCTGCCGGTGTTGCGAGTTGCCCCCGTCGAATCGATCCGTGAGGCACCACTCGTGTGATGCGAAGCAGCCTCCCGGCTTGAGCAGGCGGAACGCTTCAGCAAAGACGTCGACGCGATCGGGCGCATGGCACGTCGACTCGAGCGCGTAGACGGCATCGAACGATTCGTCCGGTTCGTCGATGTCGGTGAAGTCTGATTCGAGATAGGTCCCGAGATGGCTGAGCCCTGCCTCGGAGGTATAGGCAACCGCGCGCCTGATCTGGTAGGCGCTGACGTTGACGCCCACGATCTGCGATCCCGAGAAGCGGGCGATCTCCCGCAGCGGGCCGCCGACCCCGCAGCCGAAGTCTGCGACGCGCATGCCGGGACCTAGGCCGAGCTTGAGTGCAAACAGGTGCTCTTGTCTCGCAATCGACCCAGCAAGGCTCTCGCCTGGAACCCGCGGGGCAAAATGAAACGACTGACCCCAGCCGTACTCGTACAGATCGGTCGCCAGGTCGTAGTAGTTCTCCACGAAGCCCCGATGATCGGTGGCCCGCCGGTCGCGTCCCTTGCGGCGGCCGAAGTCGAAACTGCGTTCGTGCACATCGACGCTCGACTCGACATCTTCCGGATCCAAGGATCGTCGGAGTATCTGTGAGAGCTGGATCGGCATGGCGGTGGTGTCTGTGCGATAGGTGCCGTGTTACGGAGCGTCGAGGAGTTCGATTGCCGGGTCGTAAGCGGCGGCTGCGAACCAGAACGTGTCGATGTGCTCGATGGGCTGGAGCTGGGCTCCCGCCAGCGGGCCGTCGAGCGCCCGGCCGAGTATCGACCAGGTGGAGCCGGTCTGATCGTCGGTGAACGCTCCCGGGCCGGCCGAGCTCGCAGCGTCGGCAATGCGGTTGAATGTCAGCGTCTGACCGTCGACGTTGGTGTCGAACACGCC
Source organism: Acidimicrobiia bacterium (assembly GCA_022827265.1). GTDB lineage: Bacteria > Actinomycetota > Acidimicrobiia > Acidimicrobiales > Poriferisodalaceae > Poriferisodalis. The sequence goes on from JAJDTF010000024.1 coordinate 2,045, forward strand.
GGTCGCTCCGACATCACGGCCGAAGGCCACCTGCTGGTTCTGGATCGGCGTGGCCGTGCCGGGGAGATGGAGTGCGACCACGGGCGTGCCGCCCAGGTTCAGCGGCAGCACGCCCGCTGAGCTCAGCGTGTCGAGCTGCACTGCCACCGAGGCACCGCTGTGGCGGATGACCAGCACGCGGGTCTGCGGCGGCAGGCGATCATCGGGCGTGCCGCTGAAGAAGGTCGGGCTTCCGCTGGGGGTGTCGTAGTTGACGTAGGGATTGGTGCCGTATGACCGTCCGAAGCCGCCGGGACGTGTCATCACCAGGCCATTGGGGTGCTCGTCGAGGAACGTCTCCCAGGCCACGGTGGCCATGGGGATCAGCTCGAGCTGGGAACCGGTGAGCGCGCCAGCGATGGCTTGGCCGGTGTAGTGGGTCCACAGGCTCTCGGTCTGGCGGTCGTACATGACGAGTGCCGAGTTGTAGAGCCGGCCTGAGGTGCCGAAGTCGAAGATGCGATCGCCGAGCTGGCGGTAGTACCCGATTGCCGTGTTGCACAGCGGGCAGAAGGTGACGGTGACCGGCTCGCCGCCGACGGTGTCGTTGACGATCTCGTGCCACAGCAGCACCTGCACCGGGTAGGCCCGGGCATCGCCGTTGAGCGTGAGCGTGACCACGGCCTCTTGGGGCTGCAGGAAGCCGACGTCTGTGGCCCGCTCGAACTCCGGTGCGTCGATGGAGGGGATGCCATCGGGCGGCGGCCCGCCGGACAGCACATCGAGGGGCGACACCAGCGGTTCGGGCAGCAGCGGCGCGGTCATTCCCTCGCGGAGCGCCGAGACGGTGGACTCGCGCGGGCCGCCAGGGATCTGGGTGACCCTGACGTCGACGATCACTTCAGCCGGCGTGGTTGTCGGGGGCGCCGCAGCCGTCGTCACCGGCGCGGTGTCGGCGCTCGCTGACTCGGTGGTGTCAGGCTCGGATGGCTCGCCGCTGGACGAGTTGTCACTGGACGAGTTGTCGGCACACCCGAGCGCGACGAGCATGAGCGCTGCTGCGATGAGCACCAGTGCGCCGCCGGCGCCAGGCCGTCGTACGGCCGCGAACTTCAACCGGGACCGATTCCGGCGACCGCAGGCCGCCGTACCAGCGCGGACTTCAGCCGGTACGGATGCCGCCGTCGTGAGAGCCATCGTGCGACGCTACTCCGGCAGTTCTCGCCTCCATGTTCAGGGCGGTGACGCAGGTGCGCTCGGGCAGATGCCACAGCGCCCACGAAGCGGCCGGCTCGCCAACGAGGTGCCGGGCGTTCGTGCAGCGTTGCGCCAAGTCATCGTGGGCAATGACCAGCTCCGAGCACGGCCGGTCGCCGGCGTCGAGCCGCACCCGTTCGTGAGCGATCTCGGGCAGCTCGAGGCGGTACAACCACAGTGCGTACTCAGGCACCGACGACCGATCATGGGCGAGACACGTCAGGCCGTCGTCGACGGCGTCGGACACGGTGCCTGCCGAGACGACCTGGTCTCGGGCGACGGCACCGACATCGGCGAGGTGGCGGTGATTCGAGACCGTCGCGACTGCTCCCAGCACGAGCACTGCCGCAACAAGTGCGACGAGCGCGACGTCGGGGGTCTTCGCCGTGCGCTGGCGAGTGTCCCGGCGATCCATATCAGGTGCAGGGGGTGGAGAGGGTTCGTCGACGCCGGTTGGCACCCGCCTGCGCAGCGCGACGGCGGCCAACAGCACTCCGAGGAGCGTGAGAACAAGCGCCGCCACGGCCACGGCACTCAGGCGCTCATCGAGCCACGTCCACGCCGGGCTGAATGACAGAGTCATGATGCGGCGCGGCGCAGCGTCGTAGCCGCCTGCAATACCGACGACCACCGCGCACGCGACCACCGCCACGGCCGCGGCTGTTCCGAGGACGGCCGAACCGCGGGACGGCAACTGGCTGCGAGGAAGCGCCGCCGGCCCAAGAGAAGCACCGATGTCGGACATCGCCGATTCGCTGCGGGGCGTCGTTGACCGGGCCGCGAGCCATGCCAGCGCGGCGACAGCCAGTGGCACCGCCCATGGGTCGACATAGCGCCCGTAGAGGAGCGCGTCGGCCCGTGCGCTGCCGGTCAGCGTCCAGCCGCCGAGCAGCACCGCTCCGAGCGCGCCAATCGCCAAGCAGACCAGCACCGCCGTGAGCGCACCTGGGATGCCGGCATGTTCACGCGGCAACCGAGCGGCCGGACTGCGCTCAGCGTCCCCGGACACACGCCCTCCCGGAGGCCGCCGTCCGAACAGCCCGCCGGTTGTCGCTGCCGGTCTGGCCGGTGCAGTCAGCGCATCCTCCTCGTCGGAACGCCACCTTCGGACGAACTCGACGACGACGCCCAGCCCGGCCACCAGACCGATCAGGCCCAGCCCGACCGTGCCCCCGCCCAGGGCCAGCAGCTGTCCCGACACCGTGGCGACGGGCTCGGCGCCGCGATCCAGCTGCGCTGCTTCGTTCAGCCGCTCTGTCGGCCACGTATCGGTGAGGGTCAGCGCCACGGCCGTCGCGGCGCCGCCGGCGAACAGTCCCGCACCGAAGGCGGCCCAGGCACGGCGGCCGATGCGGCACAGAAGCGCCGTTGCCACGACGGCCGCCACCAGCACGATCATGCGGGCATGCAGTGCTACGGCCAGGGTTGCGAACAGCCCGGCACGGGCCCACGCCCGCTGGCTCGCCGCAGAGCCGGCATGCAGTACGGCGAAGGCCACCGCGAGCGCCACGACGAGCACGAACAAGGTGAGCAGCGTCTCGGGCCAGGCGATCCGCGAGGCGCTCGACAGCGACGGGTGGACCGCCGCGACGAGCCCTGCTGCACTCGCCACCCACCAGCGCCGCGAGCCCACCAAGCCGAGCCGGCCGGCCACCACCACGGCGGCGACCGCCGCCAGCGAGTTGACGATCAACGCGAGGTAGTGCACCACCTCGCCCTGCGTGTCCAGCAGCGAAATCTGCGCCACGGCCGCCAGCGGCGCGATCAGCAGCCCGTAGCCCGGCTGGAAAGGGATGCGACCCAGCGCGAGCCCATCGCCGCCGACCCATTGAGCGATGCCCAGGTATGCCGGCACATCGGGCACTGCCACCGGCCCGCCAGCCACGATTGCGGTGCGCAGGTGCACCGCCAGCACAGCGAGCAGCACGCCCATGCCCACTGCGGCCAATGCGACGACTCGCGGCGCGTCACGCTCCATCCCGCTGCGAAGGCTGTCACGAATTCCCGTGACGCGGTGCACTCGCCAGCGTGAGAACCCAGTGCCCCCAAGGCCGCACGGCCGGGACATCGCAACCGTCGGTTCATCTAACATCGGTTAGGTTTCGAGAAGGGGCCGACCATGGCAGACAGCCCGACAGCAGCGACCTCGCAGGCTCGCCCGGCGATCAGCATCGACCCGGAGACGGGCCGCAAGATCTTCAACACCCGAGCTGCGAAGGCGTCAGAGAAGATCGACGGCGTGGGCTACTCGGTCAACGCCGATGAGCACCTGAAGGAACTGCCCCCTCCCCCGCCTGGCGCGGTGTTCAACGCCGAGGAGCAGGCGAAGTACCGCGACTTCAAGGAAGCGCGCCGGGGCGCGGCCGACTACATGGCCATGGAGGGCGAGTTCAAGCGCTACCTCGACGACGTCTATTCGGAGCCGCCGATCGAGCGGGAAGCGCTCGACGACGAGTGCGAGGTGCTGTGCATCGGCGCCGGTTTCGCCGGGCTGCTGCTGTGGCACAAGCTGAGCAGCGCCGGCTTCACCGACGTGCGCTTCTGCGAGAAGGGCGGCGACGTCGGCGGCACCTGGTACTGGAACCGCTACCCCGGCATCGCCTGCGATGTCGAGTCCTACAGCTACCTGCCGCTGCTCGAGGAGATGGAGTACATCCCCACGATGAAGTTCGCCTCGGGCTTCGAAATCCTCGAGTACTGCCAGGCCATGGCCGACAAGTTCGGGTTCTACGACCACTGCCTGTTCCACACCACCGTCGACTCCACGGTGTGGGACGAGGAGACCGGCCGCTGGACCGTCTACACCGACCGCGGCGATGCCATCAAGGCCCGCTACGTGATCCTGGCCAACGGCATCCTCACCAGCCCGAAACTGGCCCGCATCGACGGCATGGCGAAGTTTGCGGGCGAGTCGTTCCACACGTCACGCTGGGACTACAACATCGACCTCGAAGGCAAGCGGGTGGGCATCATCGGCACCGGCGCCACCGCCGTGCAGGTCATCCCCGAGATCGCCAAGGTGGTGGGCGAGCTGTACGTGTTCCAGCGGACGCCTTCGTCGATCGACGTGCGCGACCAGCGGGCGACCGACCCGGAAGAGATCGCCGAGTGGTCGAAGGAGCCCGGCTGGGCACGGGCGCGTCGCAAGCGGTTTTCCCGGATCTCGTCGGGACGCACCGCGATCAAGGCCAATGACGACTACCTGGCCGGCCGGGTCGACGACTTCAAGGAGCGCAAGCAGCACGCCCGCAAGCTGTCGCCCGACGAGCTGGTGCAGAAGCAGCTCAACACCAACTTCCGGATCATGGAGCAGATCCGTGCCCGGGTGGACGCGATCGTGGAAGATCCCGCGACTGCCGAGGCGCTGAAGCCGTACTACCCCTACGGCTGCAAGCGGCCCACGTTCCACGACGAGTACCTGCCCACGTTCAACCTGCCCCACGTGCACCTGGTGGACACTGCCCCGATGGGCGTGCAGGAGATCAACGAGCGGGGCGTCGTGCACGAGGGCATCGAGTACCCGCTGGACGTGCTGATCTACGCCACCGGGTTCCAGTGGATGGCGACCTCGACGTTCAACATGATCTCGGGCCGCGACGGCGTGACGCTGAGCGAGAAGTGGCAGACCGAGGGCACCCGGACGTTCCTCGGTCTGCACAGCCATGGTTTCCCGAACCTGTTCATCGTGTCGGGCCCGCAGGGCGGCGGCGGCAGCTTCAACTTCACCGACGCCATCGACACCCACGGCGACTACATCGTCTGGATGCTCACCGAGCTGCGCGACAAGGCGTGGAACGTGGTGGACATCACTCCCGACTCAGAGGTGAACTACGCCGAGCACTGCCGGGTAGCCGACATCACCACGGCCCCGCTGCGCGACTGCCTGTCGTATTACAACGGTCACGGCGACGCGCAGCCGGGCAGCTTGGCGTACTACGGCGGCGGCTACTGGCACAAGTGGCGGGTCGCCGCGCAGGAGTCGCTCGACCCGTACCTGTTCGAGTTCAAGCCAGATCAAGTACCCCAGCCCGCCGGCTAGCGGGAGCAGCCTGCTGGCTAGCCCAGCGCAGCCCGTCAGCTAGCCGAGCGCCGGGTCCCGGGCCGGTCGAGCCCGCTGCTGGTTGGCTGCGGCGGTCAGCGGTTGGACCACTTCACTTGGCGGCGTTCGAGGAACGACGCCATGGCCTCGCGGCTGTCCTCGGTGAGCGAGGACATGATCTGGGTGCGGTTCTCGAGGTCGATGCCGGCGCGCAGGCTGCCGATCTCGAGGTTCGACCACATCACTTCCTTGGTCATCCACACGCCGAAGGGGCTGTTGGCGGCAATCTCGGCGGCGACGCCGAGGCAGGTGTCCATGAGGTCGTCGTCGGGGACCACGGCGCTGACGAGCCCGATGCGGTCGGCTTCGGCGGCGTCGATGACCCGGCCGGTGAGCAGCAGCTCCCACGCCCGGGAGGCGCCGATGAGGCGGGGCAGCATCCAGCTCACACCGATGTCGCAGCCTGAGATGCCGAGGCGCACGAAGGCAGTGCCGAACTTGGCGGTCTCGGCGCAGTAGCGGATGTCGGAGGCGCAGGCGATGGCAAACCCGCCCCCTGCGGCTGCGCCGTTGACGGCTGCGATGATCGGCTGGCGCACGTCGCGCATGCGGTGGACCAGCTCCGCGATCTCCTGCTGGACGGCCATGCCGCGCTGGGGGCCGCCGTGGTCCTCGGTGCCCGGCACCGTGCCGTACCCGGTGAGGTCGAGTCCGGCGCAGAAGCCCCGGCCGGCGCCGGTGAGCACGATGGCCCGGGTGTCGTGGTCGTTGTCGACAGCGCTGAGCGCGTCGTGGAGATCGGTCACGAGCCCGTGCGTGAGCGCATTCATGCGTTCGGGCCGGTTGAAAGTGACGCGGGTGACGCCGTCGGCGGGCGCATCGATGCTCAGGTTCTCGTAGCCGTCGGACATCTCGGCATCCTCTCGCTCACCGCTCAACCATGACACGCAGCGGTTTCGTACAGCGACAGCACAGTAGCCAGCGGGATCGAGGCCCTCTCGGGTGGACAGGTGCGGGTCTGCCTGGATCACCGCTCGGCAGCGTTGGTACTGCCCGCACAATGTCCAACGAAACCTCACGGCATCGGGTGAACGCGCCGGTATTTCTGGTTGCACTCAGGGGCCCCAGAAATTCACTTCATCGCCGCGTCACTTCCTTGCCAGCATGTCGCGAATGCCCCGCGAGCCCTTGCCAACTGTTTCATAAATACTCTTGTTTCGCTGATAGCGAAACAAGATAAACTCTGAAACAACAGTATCCGGCGACCGCTTCCGCGAATCGAACGCCCATGCCCTCTCCAACGCTGCCCACCGAATCGACCATCACCCGTGATGTCACGCGCGTCCTCGCCGATCGGCTGCCGCAGGATTGGAGCACCAATGTCCACCACGACGCTCGCATCGGCGAGACAAGGCTCCGGACGGACGCCATCGTCACGGTGCAGTCGCCTGATCGCCGAGTCGCGGACATCGTCATTGAGATCAAGAGGCGCATCGAACCTCGCATGGTCACGTCGGTTGTTGAGCAAGTGCGCCGGTACTGCGCTGCGCTGAGTGAGAACACCGTGCCAGTTGTTGGGGCCGCATATCTCTCTCCACGAACGCGTGACGCCCTGGCGAGCCAAGGCATCGGCTACATCGACACCACCGGCAACGTCCTGTTGAAGATCTCCTCGCCTGGTCTATTCATCCAGACGGCAGGAGCCGAATCTGATCCTTGGCCTGCCAGTTACCCGCTCACGTCCCTACGGGGACGTGGAGCCGGGGCGGCCGTCCGCGCGATAGTCGACAATCACGCCCCGTTCGGTGTACGCCAACTTGCTGAGATCACCGGAGTGCCGGCACCGACTCTCTCCCGCGTGATTGTCTTGCTCGACCGTGAGGGCATTGTGACCCGCAAGCCGCGTGGCCCGGTCCTCGACGTGGATTGGCAAGGCGCTATTCGCCGGTGGGCCGAGGACTACGGGCAACTCACATCCAACAGGCCGACAATGCTGCTCGATCCGCGTGGGCTTCGGTCCACGGAAAAACACCTCGCAAATGCGTCGTTCAAGTACGCAGCCACCGGCGCGTTCGCAGCCCAGCGCTTCAACCCGGTCGCAGGGGCCAGAACCGCGGCGCTCTACGTCGAAGACCCTTACGAAGCGGCTCTCGAACTCGACCTGCGCGAGGTCGACCACGGCGCGAACGTCGTGCTCCTGGAACCGCTCGACCCGCTCGTTCTTGAGAGCACGATGCTCCGAGACAATCTGCGTTGTGTCGGTCCGAGCCAGCTCGCCGTCGACTTGCTGACGGGGCCAGGTCGAGAGCCGCCCCAAGGCGAAGCACTTCTGGATTGGATGACGATCAATGAACACGCATGGCGAAAGTAGACAGCGGTACATCGACGCACGCTCCTGCCTTCTGGACGCTGCGGACGCCTTAGAGGGCTAGCGGATAGGTGGGTTATCGGGGTTGCCAGCGGTCGTGGTGGTCGATGAGTTTGAGGGTGATGATCAGGGTGACGGCGAGTGCGAGCTGGGCTGCGCGGTGCTCGGGTTTGCGGTCGGTGTTGCGGCGGAGC
>JAJDTF010000062.1 GCA_022827265.1 Acidimicrobiia bacterium
GTGAAGTCTGGAGTTCACGCTGGCCTGTCAAGCCAGAGGTCGCGGGTTCAAATCCCGTCGGGACCGCGGTCGGGTAGCTCAGTTGGCAGAGCGCGCGCCTGAAAAGCGTGAGGTCACCGGATCGACGCCGGTCCCGACCACTGCCTAGTGCGAGCGAAGGGGCTTCGCCCCCGCTCGCAAACTCAAGGGGTGCCGTGGTGGCACGTCTCGTGGGGGCCTCAGCGGCGGGTGACTTGGTCTTTTTGGGCAGCTGTGGCTACGGCGGATGCCACTGCCGGGACTACTGAGCGGTCGAAGGCTGTGGGGATGACCAAGTCGGGGCTGAGGTCGTCGCTGGAGACGCCTGCCGCTATGGCCTCGGCGGCGGCGATCTTCATGTTCTCGGTGATGTCGGTAGCACCTGCGTCGAAGGCACCCCGGAAGATCCCGGGGAATGCCAGCACGTTGTTGATCTGGTTGGGGTAGTCGCTGCGGCCGGTCGCCACCACGGCGGCGATGTCGCCGATGGCGTCGGGCAGGATCTCGGGGTCGGGGTTGGCCATGGCGAACACGATCGGTCGCTCCGCCATCGTCTCCACGTCGTCGCGGGTGATGAGCCCGGGCCCGCTGAGGCCGAGAAACACGTCGGCGCCGGCCATGGCGTCGGACACCGAGCCGGCCACGTGCTCGGCGTTGGTGTTGGCCGCCAGCCATTCCTTGGCGTGGTTCAGCTCGGAGCGTCCCGGGTGAATAGTGCCCTTGCGGTCGCAGGCGATCACATCGCCGATGCCCGCGCCGAGCAGGATCTTGGCGGTCGCGACGCCGGCCGCGCCAGCCCCCAGGATGACGCAGCGCAGGTTCGCCAGCTCCTTGCCGACGATCCGCGCCGAGTTCTCGAGCGCAGCCAGCGCGACCACTGCGGTGCCGTGCTGATCGTCGTGGAACACGGGGATGTCGAGCGCGGCGCGCAGCGCCTCCTCGACTTCGAACGCCCCGGGCGCCGCGATGTCCTCCAGGTTGATGCCGCCGAAGGTGGGCGCCAGCCGGATGACCGTCTCCACGATCTCGTCAGGCTCGTTGACATCGAGGCAGATCGGGAACGCATCCACGCCGGCGAATTCCTTGAACAGCAGCGCCTTGCCCTCCATGACCGGCATGGCCGCTGCCGGGCCGATGTCGCCGAGACCCAGCACCGCCGTGCCGTCGCTGACGATCGCGACCGTGTTGCCCTTGATGGTCAGGTCGTGGACACGCTCGGGGTCATCGGCGATTGCCCGGCACACACGTGCGACGCCGGGTGTATAGGCCATGGAGAGGTCATCGGCATTGCGCAGCGGGATGCGGGTGACCGTCTCGAGCTTGCCGCCCTCGTGCAGCTCGAACGTCCGGTCCATCGACGAAATGACCGTGATGCCTTCGAGCCCGTTGACTGCGTCGCAGATCTGGGTGATGTGCTGCTCGCTGGATGCGTCGACCACGATGTGCTGACGCAAGGTGCCCTGGGTGATGGTGAAGCCGTCGAGACTCTGGATGTTGCCGCCTACGTCGCCGATCGCCGTGCACAGCCGGCCGAGCGTGCCCGGCTGGTGGGCCAGCTCGACTTCGAGCGTGGCGGAATAGGCGGCGGTGGGTCGCGACCCCGCGGTGGCAGTCATCGGTGCTCCTGGCGCGCCCGGGGCGCTGTCCGGATAATGGGCAGGCAGGGTATTGGGCCGGACTCGCCGATTTGGGCCTAGTTGCCCACTTCGACCAGGTGAGCAGTGCCCGTGCCTGGGCGGGTCTCACCGATCACCCAAGCCTGGTGGCCAGCGCCCTGTGCAGACTCCACCGCGGCATCGACCTCCGACGGTGGGACGGCAACCACCATGCCGATGCCGAGGTTGAAGACACGTTCCATCTCTTCGGGCGCGATTGGGCCAGCATCCGCGATGCGGTCGAAGATCCTGGGCACCGGCCAGGAGCCGCGCCGCAGCACGGCATCGACGCTGGGGCCGAGCATGCGGGCCACATTGGCAACCAGTCCCCCGCCCGTGATGTGCGCTGCACCCGCGGCACCGCATTCGTCGAAGAGCGCGAGCACCTCAGGGGCGTAGATGACCGACGGTCGCAGCATCTCGTCGCCCAGGGAGTGATCGGCACCGGGCCAGGCCGGCGAGCCGAGCACGGCCGCGTCGGGCGTCTCACCGAGCAGGACACGGCGGGCGAGGCTGTAGCCGTTGCATCGAAGCCCGCCTGACGCCAGTCCCACGAGCGTTGCGTCGCCGGTGGTGATGGGGCCTCGCAGCCGTGCGCGTTCGGTCACCCCGACGGCAAATCCGGCAATGTCATAATCGCCGGGAGCGAGCGCATCGGGGTGTTCGGCCAACTCGCCTCCGACCAGCGCGCAGCCGGCTTTGCGGCAGCCCGCGGCCAGGCCCGTCACGATCGCCTCGACGATGTCGGGTTCGAGGCGTCCAGCGGTTATCTGATCGTGAAACAGCAGAGGCTGCGCGCCGAGCGTCACGATGTCGTCGACACACATGGCCACCACGTCGATCCCGATCGTGTCCCACCGGCCGAGCGCTGCGGCAACGAGGGGCTTCGTGCCCGCACCGTCATTCGCGCTCACCAGAACCGGATCGGTGAAGCCGTCCGGCAGGGCCGTCACCGCCCCGAACGCTCCAATGTCGCTCAGCACCTCGGGCCGGTAGGTGCTGCGAGCGAGGGGCGCCAGACGTCGTACCGCCTCGTCCCCCGCGTCGATGCTCACTCCCGCCGCCTCGTAGGTCAACGGACGGGAGTCGCCGGCCTCTGGGACGCCAGCGGGTGGGACCACGGATGCAGGCGTCATCCAGCCATGGACTCTGCGACGGCAGCCGGCCGCACGCTGCCCGTCGCAATCAGCGAGCGATTCGGTTCATCGGAGACTTCGCCGAAGACCTCGGCCCGTGCCCCCGCGCCGATCTCCACCGGGTACTCGCCGGTCAGGCATGCGTGACAGAACCCGCCGCCAGGCACGCCGGTGGCTTCGACGAGCTGATCGAGGCTCAGGTAGGCCAGCGAGTCGACTCCCAGGTACGCCTCGATCTCGGCCAAGTCTCGGTTCGCAGCCAGCAGCTCGTCGGAAGTGCCGGTGTCCATGCCGTAGAAGCAGGGCCAGCGGTACGGGGGTGAGGAGATTCGCAGGTGCACCTCGACAGCGCCGGCGCCGCGAAGCATGTCCACAATCGACCGGGTGGTGGTGCCACGCACAATCGAATCGTCGACCACCACGAGCCGGCGACCCGCGATGTTGGGGCTGATCGGATTCAGCTTGGTCCGCACACCTAAGGATCGGACGTGCTGATTCGGCGCAATGAACGTACGGCCGATGTAGCGGTTCTTGACCAGCCCATCGCCATAGGCGATGCCGCTGGCACGTGCGTAGCCCTGCGCAGCAGGAATGCCCGACTCAGGAACGGGCATCACCAGGTCGGCATCGACCGGTGCATTGGTGGCCAGGTGCGCGCCCATGCGCTGGCGAGCCGCATGCACGTTCTGGCCAGCCAGAGCGGTGTCGGGGCGCGAGAAGTACACGAATTCGAAGATGCACAGGTGCGGTGGCGCCCCGTGACCGGTTTCGGGCCTGGCCGCAAACGGCCACAGCGAGCGGCACCCGGCTGCGTCGATGATGACCATCTCACCCGGCTGGATCTCGCGTTCGAATGTCGCGCCGACGACCTCCAGCGCAGGGTTCTCCGACGCCAGCACCCAGCCGCCGCTCGGCTGGCTGACGCTGGGCTGATCGATGCAGGGTTGGTCGATGCTGGGCTCGTCGATGCTGGGCTGGCTCGTGCTGGGCTCGTCAACCGCCGGGTCATCGACATCGAGCCGACCCAGGCAGAGCGGCCAGATGCCGTGCGGATCGCGAACGCCGATCAGGCGGTCGCGGTCGGCGACCACGAACGTGAAACCGCCGCGCAGGCCGGGCAGAACCTCGAGCAGCGCCTCGGTGACCGCTTCGCGTGGACGGGTGCGGGTGATCTGCGGCGTAGCCGTGATGCGCTGGGCAACCAGTTCGGCGACCAAGTCGCTGTCGCTGGTGACGGTTCCGTCGAGCATGCCCGAGGCCGCCGCGAGCTCGGCCGTGTTGGTGAGGTTTCCGTTGTGCCCGAGTGCGAATTCGGCGCCGTCGAGCCCCCGGTAGAACGGCTGCGCCGCACGCCACGAACTCGATCCCGTGGTGGAGTATCTGGTGTGCCCGATGGCCAGATCGCCCTCGAGTCCTGCGAGCACTCGGTCGTCAAAGGCGCTGGCCACCAAGCCCATGTCTTTCACGACCGTGATGTGGGTGCCGTCGGATACTGCGATGCCGGCTGATTCCTGACCGCGGTGCTGCAGGGCATACAGCCCCAGGTAGCTCAGGTGAGCGACGGGGCCGCCCGGCTGGTACACGCCAAACACGCCACAGGCTTCGCGCGGCTTGACCAGATCCACGCCAGTCTCAGGCGCGCTCGCCCTGTCGGGGATCGCTCCCCTCTCTGGCGCGGCGCTCATGGCGCTGCCCAGTCGACGGGCTGCGAGAACACCTCGGGCAGCGCACCGCTCCAGCGGGCACGCGTGTCGTCGAGCGCGAGGTCGATGTCGAGACCGGATTCTGCGAGACGGCCGATCTGCACCCTCGATCCGCCGAACGATCCCAGCGGGCGGCAGGCGATGGCGGCTTGTGCAGCTGCGCTCGCAAGACGCTCGGCGTTGCCGGGCTCGACAGCCACCAGCACCCGGCCCGGCGGCTCAGCGAACAGCGCTCGTGCCGCCGGCACCGGGCTTCCCAGCGGCGGCACTCTCGCATGCACACCCGTACCGCTGTGACAGCACATCTCCGCGATGGCCACGGCGATCCCGCCGTCGGAGACGTCGTGCGCGCACTGCACGAGACCATCCCGCACAGCTGCAGCCACGAATCGGGCGGTTGCGACGCTGCTTGCCAGATCGAGCTCGGGCAGCGCCCCGTCACGGCAGCCACGACGCTCCCAAGCCCAGCGGCTGCCGCCCAGCGCCACCTGGCGAGCCGGACCGTCAGCCACGCTCGCTGTTTGCTCGGCGGCCACATCGGGTGCAGCATCGCCGCCGGGCGCGGCCGGGCCGGGCGGGGCCAGCAGCATGAGCGCTGTGCCCGGCGGCAGCTCGTCAGCGATCGGCCGGCGGACGAGGTCGGGATGCACGCCGAGCAGGCACACCACCGGTGTCGGGCTGATATCGGTGCCGTTCGTCTCGTTGTAGAGGCTGACGTTGCCGCCCACGACCGGCACGCCGAGTGCGTCACAGGCTTCAGCCATGCCGTCAATGGCCTCAGAAAGCTGCCACATCACCTCGGGATGGGTCGGATTGCCGAAGTTGAGACAGTTGACGAGCGCGAGCGGATCGGCGCCCACACAGGCGAGGTTCAGCGCCGCCTCGATGACCACCATGGCGGTGCCCCAGCGCGGATCGGCATCGCACCAGCGGTGGTTGCCGTCCACCGACACGGCGAGGCCGCGCCCGGTAGGGGTGCCGTCGCGGGGATCTCGCAATCGCAGCAGCGTGGCGTCGCGGCCCGGGCCGACAACTGTGTTCAGGAACAGCTGGTGGTCGTACTGCCGGTACACCCAGCTCGGGTCGGCGAGCATGGCAAGCAGATCAGCAGCACAGTCGCCGGAATTGCTCGCGGGCGAGCTGCCCGCTGCGGGATCGGCCGCCGGGTCGACACTGCGCCGGAGGGACAGATCCGCAGGGGGGCGCCGGGGTCGGTCGTACGACGGCGCATCGTCGTGCAGCGTGCTCGCAGGAACCTCGGCCAGCACGGCGCCGTTCACGCCATCACACACGCGCAGCATGCCGTCGTCGGTCACGCGCCCGACAACCGTCGCGCTCACCTCCCAACGGGAACAGATCTCGAGCACCCGATCGACGTTGGCCGGCGAGACAATCGCAAGCATGCGTTCCTGAGACTCCGACGTCATGATCTCGAACGGCTCCATGCCGTGCTGGCGCAGCGGCACGACGCTGACATCCACCTCCATGCCGGTGCCGCCACGCGACGCCGTTTCGCTCGCCGCGCACGTCAAGCCGGCGCCGCCGAGATCCTGGATGCCGCTGACGAGCCCTGCCTCCAGCAGCTCCAGGCATGCCTCGATGAGACGCTTTTCCTCGAATGGATCGCCGACCTGAACGCTCGGGCGCTTCGTCGAATCGTCGTCGGCCTCGTCGAATCCCGCTGACGCCAGCACGCTGACGCCGCCGATGCCGTCGCGGCCGGTGCTCGCGCCCATGAGCACGGCTGCGCTGCCCACCTCGGTGGCGCGGCCGAGCACCAGGCGCTCGGTCGGCATGATCCCGAGGGCGGCCACATTCACCAGCGGATTGTCTCGGTACGTCTCGCACGACACGAATTCTCCGGCAACGGTGGGAACACCCACGCTGTTGCCATACCCCGAGATGCCGCTGACGATGCCCTCGGCAATCCAATTGCTGCGCGGCTCGTCCAGCGGCCCCACACGCAGAGGATCTGCGAGCGCAATGGGCCGCGCGCCCATCGTGAAGATGTCGCGCAAGATGCCGCCGACTCCAGTCGCCGCACCTTGATATGGCTCGATAGCCGAGGGATGGTTGTGGCTCTCGATGCGTACGGCAACGGCAATGCCTTCACCGACGTCGACAACACCGGCGTTCTCTCCGGGTCCGACGAGCACACACGGCGCCTCTGTCGGCAAGCGGGCGAGATGACGGCGCGACGACTTGTACGAGCAATGCTCGGACCACATCACCGCATACATCGCGAGTTCGAGGTGGTTCGGCTCGCGCTCCAAGAGCTCACAAATGCGGTCGTATTCGGCATCAGTGAGGCCAAGTGCCGCATGAATGCTGGTGGAGTCGGAAGCGGGTACGTCAGAAGTCACGTCAATCACTTCGACCCGAGTTCATTGGATATGGAAACGCATCGTGATATACACACACCATGAGCGAACGCACTATGTCCGACGAACACAAGGCCGCCATTGCCGCGGGCCGCATCGAGGCCACGGCGGTGCGCGACTATCTCGAGGCTCTCGAGACCAATCGCCCGAAGCCGGGTCGGCGCCCGAGCGCCGAGTCTCTGAAGTCCAAGAGGGACGCTATCGATGCTGAGATCGGTGAAGCGAAGCCGATCAAGCGCTTGCTCCTGATGCAGGAACGTCGAGACATCGAAGCCGCCATCGAGGAACTGCAAGTCGAACCCGATATGGCCTCTGTCGAAGATGGCTTTGTCACCCACGCAGCCAACTACGGGCAGCGCAAGGGAATTCAGTACGCCACATGGCGAGAATTCGGCGTTCCAGCCGACATGCTGGCCCGTGCGGGCATCACACGGGGCGGCTGACACCTCAGAACCCCTGGCTCTCGGCCAGCGAAACCCAAGCCATCGCAGACCTACGCATCTTCATGCCGCGTGGTGATCGACAGCTTGACGGGTGCTCGCTGCCGCAGAGAGCAACGCTTCGAGCAGCTTGCATCCGTCAGTAGAGCCCAATAGCTCAGATGTGGCCCGTTCCGGATGAGGCATCAGCCCCACCACATTGCCGGATTCGTTGCAAATGCCAGCGATGTCGTCCACTGAGCCGTTCGGATTGCTGACATAGCGCATCACCACTTGGCCGTTCGCGCGCAAACGTTGCAGTGTCGCGCCATCACACACATAGTTCCCTTCAAAGTGATTGATGGGAATGCTCAGTTGATCCGATGGCGACAGGCCATGTCCCAGCACATGATCCACCGATGCCATGATCAACTGCTGCGGTTGGCACAGGAACGAGAGCCCAGCATTGGGTCGCAACGCTCCCGGCAGCAGTCCTGCCTCGGTCAGTACTTGGAATCCGTTGCAAATGCCGACCACGGGACCTCCGGCGCCTGCGAATGACTCCACCGCGTTCATGATCGGAGAGAAGCGGGCGATTGCCCCAGTACGCAGGTAGTCGCCGTGAGCGAATCCACCCGGAATGACGACGGCATCCACACCGCTCAGCGAGGTCTCGTCACTGCGCAGCAGCGCTGTGCGCGCCCCGAGCTCGGCCAGAGCATCGAGCGTGTCGAGATCGCAGTTCGTGCCGGGGAATTGGACGACGCCGACGGTCACATTCCTTGGCACGCTCGCGGCCGCACTCACAGGGCACTCACGGGCTGTGATCCTGCGCCGCAGCACGCAGCTCGATGCGAGCGTCCTCGATCACCGGGTTCGCCAGCAGGCGGTCGCACATCTGCTCCGTCACCGAACGGGCTTCGGACACGTCGGCTGCGGTGACCTCCATGCGGATGGCCTTGCCGACCCGCACGCTGCTCACGCCCGCAAATCCGAGCGCTGCGAGGGCTCGCTCGACCGTGGTACCGGCCGGATCGGCAATCTCGGCTCGTGGCGAGACTTCCACCAGCACATCCCAGCGGTTCATGAAGCTTGGGCTCCTGCCGGCACGCCGGGATGCGCCAGCCAGTCGTCGAACGACTCGCCGGTCAGCGTCTCGTAGGCCTCGATGTAGCGGGCGCGGGTGGCGGCGACCACGTCATCGGTGAGCGGCGGCGGCGGAGGTTCCTTGTTCCAGCCGGTGGCTTCGGTGGCGTCGCGCACCGGCTGCTTGTCGAGCGACGGCGGTGATGCGCCGGGCTGCCAGTGATCCTTGGGCCAGAAACGAGACGAGTCGGGTGTGAGCCACTCGTCGGCGACGACCAAGGCGCCGTCCACATAGCCCAGCTCGAACTTGGTGTCGGCGATGATGATCCCCCGCTCGGACGCATGTGCGGCCGCCGTGCTGTAGGCATCGACGCACACTCGGCGGGCGACCGCAGCCGCCTCGGAGCCCACCAGTTCAGCGGCAGCATCGAACGAGATGTTCATGTCGTGCCCGTCGGTTGCCTTGGTGGACGGCGTGAAGACCGGCTCGGGGAGCTGCTGCGATTCGAGCAGGCCGGCCGGCAGCGGCTCGTCGTGCATGGTGCCGCGCTCGCGGTATTCCTTCCATGCCGAACCGGTGATGTACCCGCGCACGATGCACTCGATCGGCAGCATCTCCGCCCGGCGAACGAGGAGGGCCCGGCCGGCAAATTCGGATCGCCGCGCCGCAGTCGGGAAATCGGCGGGGTCGGCCGAGACCACATGGGTCGGTGCGATGTCGCCGAGCCAGGTCGACCACCACGCGGTCATGGCTGTCAGCACCCGGCCTTTGTCGGGCACCGGTTCGTTGAACACGACGTCGAAGGCCGAGATGCGGTCGCTTGCGACCATCAACAGGTGCCTGTCGTCGACGCGATACATCTCGCGCACCTTCCCGCGGTGGACTAGCTCAAGCTCGCTCACGTTGCCTCTCTTGTTGTCGTGGCTTGTCATCGTTGATCACTGTTGATCGCATGTCGTCGCTGCGCTGCGCGCCGTTCGGCTCACAGCACGTCGCCCGGCTCGTAGTCGACGGCTGTGCCGTACCGTTCCGCCACGGCGCCCGCAGCGGCCACGAATTCGTCGACCTGATCCGCAGCACGGCCGCTGAACGAAGCCGGATCTGCAAGTGCTGCTGCGATGTCATCGGCGCTGAGATGCAGCGACGGGTCGGCGGCGATGCGGGCCGCAAGATCGTTGTGCCCGACGGTGCCCTCGCGAAGCGCGAGCACCGCGGCGGTCGCATGGGCTCCGATGCGCTCGTGCGCATCCTCACGGCCGGCGCCCGCTGCCACGGCGGCGGCGAGCAGGCGGGTCGTGGCGAGAAACGGCAGGTATGCGGCCAGTTCGGATTCGACCCGAGCCGGGAAGACCGCGAAGCCGTCGAGAACGCTGAAGGCCGTCTCCAGCGCTCCGTCGAGCGCGAAGAAGGCGTCGGGGAGCACGATGCGCCGCACCACCGAGCAGCTCACGTCGCCCTCGTCCCACTGGTCACCGGCGAGCTGCGAGGCCATGGTGAGGTGGCCACGCAGGATGGTCACGAGGCCGGAGATTCGCTCACACGAGCGGGTGTTCATCTTGTGTGGCATGGCCGACGAACCGACTTGGCCGGCTGCGAAGCCTTCCGTGACCAGTTCGTGACCGGCGGCGAGCCGTACGCCGAGCGCCATGTTGCCGAGTGGTGCCGCGGCGCCGACCAGCACAGCGACCACGTCGAGGTCGAGCGAGCGGGGATAGATCTGCCCAGCGGAACCGAGCATCCGGGTGAAGCCCAGTTCGGCGGCAAGGCGTCGCTCCAAGCGGTCCACTGCCGCCGGGTCGTCGCCCAGCAGCTCCAGCAAGTCCTGCTGGGTGCCCACCGGTCCGCGGATCCCACGCAGCGGGTAGCGCGCCACGAGCTCCTCGA
Organism: Acidimicrobiia bacterium; assembly: GCA_022827265.1. Lineage (GTDB taxonomy): Bacteria > Actinomycetota > Acidimicrobiia > Acidimicrobiales > Poriferisodalaceae > Poriferisodalis. The sequence continues at coordinate 10,284 of JAJDTF010000062.1, forward strand.
TGCGCTCGAGCGACGCGAGCGCCTCGGTGCCGATCGTGGCCCAGCGCTTGCCCAGCGTGGTTGCCTGCGCGGGCACATTGTGCGTGCGCGCCGTCATCACGAGATCTCGGTGGGCACTGGCCAGCGCGGCGATGCGCACGATGAAGGCCGCCATGCGCTGGGCGACCAGACCCAATGCGGCGGCGACCTGGCACTGCTCGACATTCTCGGTGACGTCGCGCGAGGTCATGGCGCGGTGGATCTGCTCATAGCCGGCGAGCGCGCAGAACTCCTCGATGCGCGCCTTCACGTCGTGGCGCGTGATCCGTTCTCGCTCGGTGATCGAATCGAGGTCGACTGCCTCAACAACGCTTCGATACGCCTCCAGCGCGCCCTCGGGCACGTCGACGCCCGCGTCTCGCTGCGCTTCGAGCACGGCGATCCACAGCCGCCGTTCAAGGATGACCTTGTGGCGGGGAGACCACAGCTCCGCCATCTCCGCGGAGGCGTAGCGCGACGCCAGAACGTTGGGGACGACCTCGGGGCTCACGCCGATCTCACCGTGACCCAAGCTCACCGGGCACCGGCGGCGCGGAACTCGTCCAGACGGGCAGCGAGCCCCGCATCGGTCACTGCCAGCATCTCCACGACAAGCACAGCCGCATTCGCCGAGCCGTTCACCGCAACGGTGGCGACCGGGATGCCCTTGGGCATCTGCACCGTCGACAGCAATGCATCGAGGCCGTCGGCGAGGCCGCCGCTGAGCGGCACGCCGATCACCGGCAGGGTGGTGTGCGCAGCCACCACACCGGCCAGGTGCGCAGCCATGCCGGCTCCGCAGATGACCGCAGCAAAGCCGGCGTCGCGTGCTCCGGTCGCGAACGACGCCACGGCTGCAGGTGTGCGATGGGCGCTCATCACCTCGGTCACATGTTCGACGCCGAACCTGTCGAGCATCTCGGCAGCGGGTGCCATCTTCGACGCATCGTTCGGCGAGCCCATCAAGATCGCGACCTTCATAGATGTATTCCCCTGTCACATACCGGCGTGCCGGCCATATTGGCCCGCTCCTGCTCGCTTCGCGCTCGGGCCGCTCGGGCCGCTCGGGCCGCGGCTTCGCCCTGTGCGGGCTCAGCCTCCGAGTCTCGCCTCCCGGAGTCGGTGGCTGGGCGATGGCTGGACCACCCGCGGGCACCCAGCGACGCGCTCATCGGCTGAGGGCGGCGACGGCCGCGGCTTCGGCCGCCGCGATGTCGGTGCGGTAGGTCATGCCCGGCCAGCTGAGCTGCCGCACGGCTTCGTAGGCGCGGTCGCGTGCCACCGCAACATCGGGCCCGCGACCGCACACATTGAGCACCCGGCCGCCCCCGGTCACCAGCGACTCGGACGGAGCCGCCTGCCCGTCGCCGGCCCCGACGCCCGCGCAGAAGACGGTGACGCCTGGAACTTCGCGCGCGCGTTCGAGACCAGCGATGACCTCACCGGTACGCGGCGCTGCCGGGTAGCCCTCCGCGGCGCACACGACGCATACCATCGCATCGTCGGAGATGACCACCTCGTCGGTCAGCTCGCCCGCCGCGGCAGCCGCCAGCAGCAGCGCGAGATCGTTCTCGACGCGTGGCAGCGTGACCTGGGCCTCGGGATCGCCGAAGCGGACGTTGAACTCCAGCAGGCGGGGACCGTCGGGCGTCAGCATGAAGCCCGCGTACAGCACGCCGCGGTAGTCGACGCCTCGCCGGATCAGCTCGGCCAGCGTCGGCTCGAACGCCAGCGCAGCCAGTTCGACGCACCCAGCCCGGTCGACATCGGCCAGCGGCGAGACGCAGCCCATGCCTCCGGTGTTGGGCCCCGTGTCGCCGTCGCCGATGCGCTTGTGATCGCGCACGGCGGTGGGCAGCAGCACGGCGCGGCGGCCGTCGCAGAGCGCGAACAGTGACACCTCGGGGCCGCGCATCCCCTCTTCGATCACGATGCGGCGACCGGCATCCCCGAACGCAGTGCCGTCCAGCTTGGCGTCGACGTCAGCGTGTGCTTCGGCCAGCTCGTCGGTGACCAGCACGCCCTTGCCGGCAGCGAGCCCACTGGTCTTGACGACATACGGCGGCGGCAGCGTCTCCAGGTAGGCATGCGCGGCACGGCGCCCAGCGGCGTCACCGTCAAATGCGGCGTAGCCCGCCGTAGGCACGCCGGCGGCGCTGACGACTTCTTTCATCCACGCCTTCGAGCTCTCCAGCATCGCGCCGTCGGAGCCTGGTCCGAACACGAGCCGGCCGCCTGCGCGCAGGCGATCAGCCAAACCGTCTGCCAGCGGCCCCTCCGGGCCGATGACGTACAGGTCAGCATCGATCTCGCCAGGACCAGCAGTGGTGCTGCCCTCGATGCCGGGATTGCCTGGCGTGACGACGACTTCGGCGGTTCGTGCGAGGGCGCTCGCAAACGCATGCTCGCGCCCGCCCTGGCCGACCACACAGACCTTCATGAACGCTCCCCCCTCACGCGGCGCTGGGTCCAGACTTCGCAGCTCACGCGGCGCTGGGTCCAAACTTCGCGGCTCACGCCGCGAAGCGGATGTACTGCTCGCGTCCCGGGCCGACGCAGACGTACCGGATCGGCAGGCCGAGCTGGCGTTCGAGGAACACGATGTAGTCGACGGCCTGGCGTGGCAGCTGCCACCGCTCGGTCACCTTGTCGAGCGGCCGCTTCCAGCCCGGCAGCGTGGCGTAGACGGGCACAGCCCGATCATGCAGCGAGCGCAGGTGCGGCAGGTGGTCGTACCGGCGGCCGTCCACTTCGTAGGCGACGCAGACCTTGATCGTGTCGAGTTCGTCGAGCACGTCGAGCTTGGTGAGCGCGATCTCGGTGCAGGCATTCAGGCGCACTGCCTGGCGGCCCATGACGGCGTCGAACCAGCCGCAGCGGCGCGGCCGGTTGGTGTTGGTGCCGTATTCGGCGCCGCGATCTCGCAGGTGCTCGCCGACCTCGCCGTCGAGCTCGGTGACGAACGGCCCGGATCCCACCCGAGTGGTGTACGCCTTGGCGATGCCGATGACCTGATCGACGGCACCGGGGCCGATGCCTGAGCCGACCAGCGCGAACCCTGCCACCGGATTCGACGAGGTGACGAACGGGTAGGTGCCGTGGTCGAGATCGAGGAACGTGGCTTGGGCGCCCTCGAACAGCACCCGCTCGCCGGCGTGCAGCGCCTCGTGCAGCCAGCCGATGGTGTCGGCCAGCAGCGGCGTGAGGCGCGGCGCGACCTCGTCGAGCAGTCGATCGGCCAGCGTGTCGGGATCGATGCCCGGATGGTCGAAGACCCGCCGCAGGTAGTCGTTGCGGTCATCGAGAACGTTGTGCAGCCGCTCGCGCAGAACGGTCGGCTCCAGCAGGTCTTCGACACGCAGGCCCACCCGCGCTGCCTTGTCGGCATATGCGGGCCCGATTCCCCGTTTGGTGGTGCCCAGCCCGGCGTGGCCGTGCCGCTCCTCCACCAGTTCGTCCACAAGCTGGTGGTAGGGCAGCACCAGGTGCGCCGCCGGGCTGAGCATGAGGCGTCCGCAGTCGACGCCCCGCTCGGTCAGCATGTCGATCTCGCCGAGCAGCACCCACGGGTTCACCACGACGCCGTTGCCGATGATGGGCGTGACGTGGTCGTACAACACGCCGCTCGGGATGAGCTGCAGCTTGAACGTCTCGTTGTCGACCACAAGCGTGTGCCCCGCGTTGTGGCCGCCCTGGTAGCGAACGACGTGCTGGCATTCCTTGGCGACGATGTCGACGATGCGGCCCTTGCCCTCATCGCCCCATTGCATTCCTACGACGATCGAGCCGGGCATGATTCAGCCCATCGCCAGCCAGCAAGACGCTGTCGTCGTCACCAAATCAGTCTAGGGAGAGACCCCTCCGGGGCCGCCGGATTTCCGGTGAATCCGGCCGTCTAGCGGGGCATTCAGGAGGCTGAGACTTGGCGCCGGGCGGCCCGACGGTGCTGACTGGTCAGGAGGCTTTCGGCCAAGGTTGCGTGCCGTCGTCCTCGTCGGGTGCGGTGCGCGCCGGCGACAACGTCGTGTTGAGACTGAACGAGCCGTCGACATTGTCCACCGTCACGGCGTCGCCATCGGCGAATGTGCCGTCGAGCAGACCGGAGGCCAGCGGATCAGTCAGTTCACGCTGGATCAGGCGCCGCAGCGGCCGGGCGCCGTAGGCGGGGTCATAGCCGCGGTCGGCGAGCAGCGCTGTTGCTTCGGCGGTCACCTCCAATGTGATCTCGCGATCGGCAAGACGGCCGCGCAGGATCTCCAGCTGCCGTTCGGCAATCGCAGCCACGTCGCTGCGGCTGAGGGCATCGAAGTGCAGGATCTCGTCGACGCGGTTGATGAATTCCGGCGCGAAGAACTCCGCCGGGTCCACCGCCAGGTTCGACGTCATGATGAGCACGACGTTGGAGAAGTCGACCGTGCGCCCCTGGCCGTCCGTCAGCCGACCGTCGTCGAGCACAGCCAGCAGCACGTTGAACACGTCGGTGTGTGCCTTCTCGATCTCATCGAGCAGCACGACCGAGTACGGCCGGCGGCGGACTGCCTCGGTCAGCTGGCCACCGTCGTCATGGCCGATGTACCCGGGGGGAGCGCCGATCAGGCGGCTGACCGAGTGCCGTTCCAGGTACTCCGACATGTCGATGCGAACCATGGCGCGCTCGTCGTCGAACAACGCTTCGGCCAGCGCACGCGCCAGTTCGGTCTTGCCGACACCGGTCGGGCCCAAGAACAGGAAGCTCCCGATGGGCCGATCCGGCTCGCTCAGCCCGGCGCGGCTGCGCCGGATGGCATTGGCGACCGCTGCGACCGCATGTTGCTGGCCGACGACCCGGCGGGCCAACGTCGCTTCCAAGTGCACCAGCTTGTGCACTTCTCCTTCGAGCAGCCGACTCGTCGCGATGCCCGTCCAGCGCGACACCACCTCGGCGATGTCGTTTGCGTCCACCTCTTCCCGCAGGATCCGCTTGCTGGCCTGCAGTCGTGCCAGTTCGGTGGCTGCTTCATCGAGACGCCGGTGCACCTCGGGCAGCAGACCGAAGCGGATCTCCGCGGCCCGCTCAAGATCGGTTTCTCGTTCGACCGCAGCCGCCAGCGTTTCCGCTTCGGACTTCAGCGCCCGGATCTGGTCGATCGCTGCCTTCTCCGCCTGCCAGTGCGCCTTGAGCCCCCCAACGCGCTCGCGCTCAGACGCCAGCTCCTCGGCGATGGCGTCGCGGCGCTGCCTCTCGTGCCCTCGGCTTGCGGAGGAACCGCTGCTCGACCCAGTGGGTGATCCATTCGACATCCCATTCGGCGACGGCTCGCCGCTCAGCGCCAGCTCCTCGATCTCGAGCTGGCGGATGCGCCGTTCGCACACGTCGATCTCGAGCGGCACCGAGTCAATCTCGATGCGCAGGCGGCTGGCAGCCTCGTCCATCAGGTCGATGGCCTTGTCGGGCAGGAAACGCTCTCGCAGGTAGCGATCCGACAGGGTGACCGCGGCGACCAGCGCCGCGTCGGTGATGCGCACGCCGTGGTGGATCTCGTAGCGCTCCTTCAGCCCGCGCAGGATGGCCACCGCATCGGTGACCGACGGCTCGCCCACATAGACGGGCGCGAAACGCCGTTCGAGCGCAGCGTCGTCTTCGATGTGCTGGCGGTACTCGTCGAGCGTCGTTGCGCCCACCAGGCGCAGCTGCCCGCGCGCCAGCATCGGCTTGAGCATGTTGGCTGCATCGAGCGAGCTGTCACCGCCCGCGCCCGCACCCACCAGCGTGTGCACCTCGTCGAGGAACGTGATGATCTCGCCATCGGACTCGACGATCTCGCTCAGCACGGCTTCGAGCCGTTCCTCGAACTCGCCCCGGTACTTGGCTCCTGCCACCATCGCCGCCAGATCCAGCGCGACGACACGCTTGTCGCGCAGGCCGTCGGGAACGTCGCCCTCGGCGATGCGCCGGGCGAGGCCTTCGACGATCGCCGTCTTGCCGACGCCTGGCTCGCCGATCAGGACTGGGTTGTTCTTGGTGCGCCTCGACAGCACCTGGATGATCCGGCGAATCTCGTCATCGCGGCCGATGACGGGATCAAGCTGGTCGTTGCGAGCCTCAGCCGTGAGATCGCGGCCGAATCGCTCGAGCGCTTCGTAGGAGTTCTCCGGAGTCGGCGAGGTGACCCGTGTGCTGCCGCGCAGCTCGCCGACCAGCGCCGCCAGCGCGTCGCGGTCGGCGTCAAGATCGTCAGCGAGCGCCAGCAACAGGTGCTCGGTGGACAGGTAGTCGTCGCCCATCCGGGCCCGCTCGGCGTCGGCAGCCTGCAGCGTCTCGGCCAGCTCGCGTGCGAGTCCGGGCGGCGGCTGAGTTTGCGTGCTGAAGCTGCGCGGCAACCGCCCGAGCGCTTCCAGTGCGCATGTACGCACCGCAGCCGGCTCGATGCCGGCGCGCGTGAGCACGGGGAGCACCAAGCCCTCCGGCTGCGATACGAGCGCCGCCAGCAGGTGCGCGCGGGTGATCTCGGCATGTCCCCGGCTCTGCGCGGCGGCGGCTGCCGATGCCAGCGCCTCTTGGCACTTGTGCGTCAGGGGGCTGGACGGCAGCGAGCGGTTACGGGGATCTGCGTCGTTGTTCATGATGTCAAGTTTAGCAGAAAACTTGACAGCAATTGACTTAGATTTATTGATTCGATGGCTGATGGCCGACCGGGTCAACCGTGCGGATTCGGCCCTGCTCCGGGCCCCGAGCCCGGTCGCCTGACGAGGTCGGTCTGCGGCAGCGGCACCAGGTCACGCCGGTACTGCCGGTGCGTCTCAGCCACCAAGGTGGCTGCCTCGGCTTGCACCTCGGCCAGCTTGCGCTCCAGCGCCGCCACGCGTTCCTCGAGTTCCATCACCCGCTTGACGCCAGCCAGGTTGAGGCCCTCGCTGGTGAGCTGGCTGATGCGGTTCAGCATGGCGATGTCGCGGTCGCTGTAGCGGCGGCTGCCACCCGAGGTGCGCGCGGGCGCCAGCAGGCCCTTGCGCTCATAGATCCGCAGCGTTTGAGCATGCACACCGGCCAGCTCGGCCGCCACCGAGATGACATACAGCGCCCGGTTGCGCTCGGACGCAGATGGCGTTCGCCTGGGTTGTTCGCTCATGACGGTGTTCCTCGGTTCGTCCCCTGGTCGCTAACGCTGTGCTCCTGCGGTGTCGGCGAATGTCGCCGGCTCGGGCTCGGAATCGCTCTGTCGCCGGCTCGTCGTTCCCTCGAAATCGGTGACGTCGCGCAGCGCCTCGATGGCCTCCTGCTCGGCAGCAGACAGCTTCGTCGGCACCACGATCTCGACGCTCACCAGCAGATCGCCGGTGCCGCGGCGGGTGGTGACGCCGCGGCCGCGCACCCGGAAGGTCTTGCCCGACGGGGTTCCCGGCGGGATGCGCAGGGTCACCGAGTTCCCGTCGAAGTCCAGCACTCGCACATCGGCCCCGAAGACGGCCTCGGGATAGGTGATCGGCACGCTGATGGTGAGGTTGCGACCGTCACGGCCGAAATCGGCGTCGGGTGCCACGTCGACCAGCACGAACAGATCGCCGTTGGGTCCCCCGCCCGAGCCTGGGGAGCCTTTGCCCGCCAGCCTGATCCGTCCGCCGTCGTCGACCCCCGCGGGAATGCGCACCTTGACCTTCCGCATCCCGCCCGACGATGCGTCGGGCACGGCCACCTCCGTGACTGCTCCGGCAACCGCATCGCGAAACGAGATGCCGAGCCGGGTCTCGAGGTCGTGGCCGCGCATCGGCATGGGGCCGCCGCGGCCAG
>JAJDTF010000035.1 GCA_022827265.1 Acidimicrobiia bacterium
CACCATCACCGAACGGGGGGGCGAGTTCCCCCTCTACCAGCATCCCGGCGTCGAATTCCTCCACGTGCTGGAGGGGTCGCTCTACTACGGCTACGGGGGAAAGGCGTACCTGCTCAACACCGGCGACACCATGCAGATCCACGGCGAGGTGGCACACGGCCCGGTCGGGCTCGTCGCGTTGCCGGTGCGGTTCATCTCCATCAAGGTGTACCCCGCCAGCGAGTAGCGGGACTGTCTGACAGACCCCTCCCTTGACGGCGTTCATCCCTGCCTATTGCGAGAGCATGAGTCAGTCTTGACATCTCGTGCAGTCAGATAGGCTCAGCCATGTGTCGAAACGACTCCAAGTCTTGGTGCATGAGGACGAGTACACGGAGATCCAGGAAGCGGCGCAGACATGTCGCCTGACGATCGCTGAGTGGGTCCGGCAGGCGATGCGCCAAGCGCTGCGCGACTCGATCCGCTTGCCCGAACCGTCTGTGGCGAGGCTTCAGGCAATCGCAGAAGCATCACAGCACGAATTCCCGACAGCCGACATCGACGGGATGCTCCGAGACATCGAAGCCGGCCGATTGGCCTCGTGATCTGCGGCAATGATATTCATCGACTCCAACGTGCCGATGTACCTGGTCGGCGCTGCACACCCGAACAAGGATCGAACGGTCGCTGTGCTGACTCGCCTGACGCAAGCCGGCGAGATGTTCGTCACGGACGTCGAGGTGTACCAAGAGATTCTCCGCCGCTATGTCGCTCTCGGTCGGCTCGACGCAATCGACCCGGCCTTCGCAAGCCTCGATGCCTTGGTCGACGATGTCCTCGTATGCGGCGTGGCCGAGATCCGTGCCGCGCGGACACTGCTGGAGAACGTCAGCAGCCTGTCAGCCCGAGATGCGTTGCACGCGGCGGTGATGGGCAGCGCAGCTGTGACTCGCATATTCAGCTTCGATCAAGGCTTCGATGCCATCGGCGGACTCGAGCGCCTGAGTTAGCTCGCGCCCTTGTTGAACCGGCAAGCGTCACTCGCTCGCTTGCGGACCCGGATCCCTGCCATCGCCGACGAGTCGCCATAAGCGCCGACGCCGTGTTCCACGTGGCCTCCGGGCAGGGACTTGCAGACGGCTCAGGCTCAACATTGGCCCAGCTCCCTGGGACAGTCAGGATCTGATCGCCTTGGCAGGCTGCTGCGGGTCGCTGAGGGGGACTCGCCCGGCTAGCCGACGGTGAGGTCGTCGGAGAGGACGAGATCGCCGGTGTAGGTCGATGAGATGGCGGCGGCCAGTGCGGCGGGGTCGAAGACGTCGGGGATGTAGTGGGTGAGCATGAGCTTGCCCACACCGGCGGCCTGGGCGATATCGCCGAGTTGGGTCTCGTCGGTGTGCCAGTCGGCCATGACAGCGAAGACTCGTTCCTGGTCGGCCTCCGGCAGGCCGAAGGCTTCGAGCTGAGCACGTGTGGAGGCTCGGTGCTCGATCTCGTGCACCAGCACATCAGCGCCTGCCGCGAGCTCAACAAGGGCCTCGCTGGGCGAGCAGTCCCCGGAGATCACGATCGAGCGGTCAGGCGCATCGAACCGGAACGCGAACGAGGGGACGCAGTCGCCATGAGGGACGACTGCTGCGGTCACGCGCAGACCGTCCTCGTCGAACACCGGCCCAGCGCCGGTGATCTCAGTGACGTCCTGGCGGCCGCCTTCGTCGGACTGGAGCACCGGCCGATGCTGGCGGTCGTAGCTGAACGCGTCGTGCGTCGCTGCGCAGAACGTGCTGGTGAACGGCGGGCCGAAGACGCGCCACGGCTTGGCGCGACCCATCTGCCACCCCGACATCAGCAGATCCGACCAGCCGACATTGTGATCCATGTGATGGTGGGTGAACAGCACCGCGTCGAGATGAGGCCACGGGATCCCCGCCTGCTCGAGCCGCAGCGACACCCACCGCCCCGCATCCACCAGGTAGTGGTGCACCGGAGCATCCGGACGGCGCTGGTAGGTGATCAGCGCTGCCGGCCCGGCCCGGGTGGCGCTCACCATCGGCGACCCGGTCCCGAGAACAGTCACTCCGAGCATGGCGCCTCCCAACGGCGAGCCGGCTCGCCGGCAGCGACAAGCGGCGACGGCGCCAAGTATGGCAGCGCGGTCGGGGTCTCAAGAGCACACAGGCCCATTGGTGCGGGGCGCTAGGGCGCCGGTTCTGCGTCGACGATCTGGCCCATCTCACGATCAGGGGAGTCGTCCGTCGGCCCGGTCATGTGCTCGATCAGAAACTGCGCGGCAAAGTCCACCTCGTCCAGCGGAATCTCCGCATGCACGCCGGGATTGAGGTGAAGGCGCTTGTCGGCCGAGCCGATCGCGGAGAACAGCGAGACCGATCCGTCGACCGGGAGGAACTCGTCATCGAGCTGGGTCAGGAACAGCGTCGGCGCGGTGAGGGCGCGTGCGCAGGCAAGCACCGTCTCGTTGTGGGGGATGGCCTCGACATCGGCCCACAGGCCGAGCACCGCCACCGCGACACGGCTTCGCTGGGCGAGGAACCCGATGCCATAAGCCGAGCCCATCGAGAGCCCGAAATAGCCGATCCGGGCGGGATCGAGTGCGTTGCGGGCGCATACCAGCTCGACCGCCTCGTTCCAGTCGTCACACATATCCGACATGGCGTCTTCTCGCAGCAGGTCGGCGATCATCCCGGCCCGTCCGCCCTCACCGGTCTGCCGCAGGCCATGATCGGGGCCCTCCACGCTCAGCATCGCGATTCCCTGTGCGCTCAGATCGGCTGCGAGCCGAGACGCAGGGAACTGATACCGGTCGCCAGAAGCACCGTGACCGAAGCACACCAGACTTCGTGCCCCCGAAGGCGTGTCCGGCGTCCACAAGGCACCGGTGATGTCCCGCCTCCCCACACGAGAAATGCGGAACTCGCGAGTCGCGGTCCCATCGGGGCTCCGACCGGCCCACTGGTCAAGTCTCGTCGCCATCGCCCGCTTCCCCCGTGGAACGCTGTACTGGCGGACGCTAACGGCAGTGGTGTTCCGTCAGTACAAGCGGTCTCGGTTGGCCTCGTCCTCGGACGCGTCGATCTCGACTGCGTCGGCACCGTTGATCTGGTCAGCCAGCACTTGCCCGTAGCTGGGATATGCGGACCGGTCGATCTGGGCTGCGGGATCCCACAGGCGGGAGCGAATCAGCGACCGCCCGCAATGCAGGAACGCCTCCTCGACGGCGACCTGCAGGCCTGACAGCGGCGGCCGGTCCTTGATCGACTGCGGCGCCAGCAGGTCGGCGTCGGTCACGATCTCGGCGGTGCCGCTGACGCGCAGCGTCTCGTTCATGCCGGGCACCAGGAACAGCAGCCCCACGTTCGGGTTGAAGAGGACGTTCTGCAAGGTGTCGACCTGCCGGTTGCCGGGCCGGTCGGGGATCAGCAGGGTCTGGTCGTCGAGCACGGTCACGAAACCCGGCGGGTCGCCGCGCGGCGAGGTGTCGGCCCGCCCGTCGGCCCCGATCGAGCTGATGACGCACAGCGGAGACAACTCGATGAATCGCCGCGAATGCTCGTCGATGCGGTCGAGCACCTTCTGGTGTGCCCGTGCCGCTGGCGGACGGTACGTCTCTCGCAGCTCGGACACGTTCGAGATAGCCATGTTGCCGCTCCCAGCAGGCGTCGTTGTCGGGGCAGATCAGAGGCCGTACGAGCCCCTCTGCCCCTCGATCAGAGTACGCCGGATCGCGATCACGCTCAGCCAGCAGTGCGGCGAGAGGCGACCCGCCACGTGGGCTTGCCGACACGCCTGCGGCCAAGCATGATGAGGCTCGTGGTTGAAGCGGGACGGACACGCGGCCTTGGCCGTTTCTGACGCAGCGGCATCTCCTGAGTTCGACCCCGCAGTCGATCCGATCCTGTGCTCGCCCTACGACGAACCTGATCTGCACTGGGATCTCGATCAGGCGGGGCGTGCCATTGCGGGGCGGTCGCCGGCACCCGGCCGAAGGAGATCGGCGCTGCTGCGGCCTGTGCCCGACGACGACGCCACTGCAACGATGGCCCTTGACATCCCGACCGATCACGAGAATCGGCTCATCAACGACATTCGCGAGCGCGTCCGCGCCTGGCGCAACGACGGTTATCCGGATGCAACGTCGGTCACTCGCAAGCTGCTGGTGCACTGGGCGGAGGATTCGTCGCACCGGCGAGGAAGGCGGGAAACAGACCAGCGAGGAACGCAGCGAGAACAAGATCGCCTCAGTGTGGTTCAACGCCGTGCGGACGCTGCGCGACATGGGCGCGCTCGGCGAGCGCGACCGGCTCGGCGGCCAGGCATCGCCGGTGTACGACTTCTCGGCGACGCCGATGTGGATCGGCCGGGCCGCCCGCGGCGACGACACGCCGATGTTCGAATGCGTGGCATCGGACTTCGGCTTGATGGACGCCATCGAGTCGGGCCTGGTGAAGGTGCCACGGGTGCCTGTCGGCGACGACACGCCATCGGCTCGAACGGCGTGGCGACGGCTGTACGAGGCGACGCCCGCGAAGAAGCTCCCCAAGCGCAGCAGCGACCCTGCCACCGTGCTGCCGCAGCCGCTCGAGGACGCGTTGGCGGCGTCGGTCAGCGAGTGGCGTCGCACGTTCGCTTCCGCGCAAGACCGCGGACAGCCCACGCCGCCGGTGATGATCGTGGTGGCCAACACCATCGACAACGCCGTTGCGCTGTACGAGCACATCGCCGGCTGCGAGGCCGAGGACAGCCGGATCGCGGCGGGCCGCTACGACGAGTTCTCCAACGTTGTCGAGCCGTCCGCCGGTGGCTCCGCACGGTGGCGGGCTGACCCGCGCACACTGCTGGTGCATTCGCGGCCCGACGACGATGACGCCATCACCGCCCGGTTCGCGAAGCTGCTCCGGCAACAGGCGGCGCATATGGGCGACGACGTGCCGGCCGACGCGATCCGCGAGGCACTGAACACGGTCGGCAAGCCGGGGCGGCTCGGCGCCGGGGTGCGCTGCGTGATCTCGGTGTCGATGCTCACCGAAGGCTGGGACGCACGCACGGTGCACCAGATAGTGGGCTTCCGAGCATTCAGCTCGCAGCTGCTGTGCGAGCAGGTCACCGGGCGGGCGCTGAGCGACTGGCTTGCCCATCCCGCTGTCGACTGTGCCGGCGCGTCGGTGCTGCTGCGGCATCGCAACAAGCGCGACTTCTACCAGCAGCTGATCGCCGCGTGCGATTTCGGCACGCATGCAGCAGCGACCCCCCCCCCGCGACAGATCGCGGTGCTCGGCCGGCCGTCGCTGGGCGACACCGCGGGGGTGCGGTTCGAGACCACGCTGCGCCACATCCACACGGCCAAGCGAAGCGAGCTGTCGCATGCCGCGTGCCACTCCCGGCTTGAGCTCGACGCCGCCCGCATCCTCGACAATCACCCCGCAGTAGCCGCCTGGGCTCGCAACTTCGGGCTCGACTGGGCGCTGCCGTACCACTTCGACGGGGCCTGGCGCCGCTACGAGCCCGACTTCGTCGCCCGCTTGGCGAACGGGCTGAACGTCGTGATCGAGTGCAAGGGCGTCGTCGACCCCAAAGCGCTCGCAGCCGAACGCTGGACACGCGAGCACTGGATCCCGGCCGTCGCAGACACCGCTTCGGTTCCCGAGGAGCTGCGCCGCTGGGCCTACGAGGTGGTCACCGATGCCGCCCACCTGCCGGCTCGCCTCGACGATCTGGCCGCAGTTGGAAACAAGGAGAGCCCATGACGCCACCGTCTGCCGATGCTGAGCCCCGTTCCTACGAGCACGCCTCAGCGCAGCGGCCCAACCAGCCCACGGCCGAGATGGCGGCGCTCATGAGCGACGATGACCGTGCGCCGACCCCCTTCGAGACGGCGAGGCGGCTTCCCGA
>JAJDTF010000094.1 GCA_022827265.1 Acidimicrobiia bacterium
GTGCGATGCGCCGCGGTGTCCAAACCGCCGCAGGTCAGCATCACCGCCGGCTCAGGCGTGACCGAGGGCGGCACTGCGACGTTCACCATCACCGCGGACCCCGCACCGTCGGCGCCCCTCGACGTTGACGTGACCGTGGCCGCCGCAGGCGACTACGGCGTGAGCGCCGGTGCGCAGACCGTGACCGTTCCCACCAGCGGCAGCACGACGCTCACAGTCAGCACCACCGACGACTCGACCGACGAACCCGACGGATCGGTCGCTGTCACCCTGGACTCCGGCGCGGGTTACACGGTTTCGGCGTCGGCGGCCGCTGCGTCGGTCGCGGTCGCCGACGACGATCCCGCACCAGTCCCCGACAACGACGATGACGATCCCCCGGCGCCGGTGTGCGTGCCGAGCCTGCCGTCGGACGCGGTGACGGTGTCTGAGGTGACCGGTTGGCGCAACCAGTTCTCCCATGCCGAGCACCAGCAGCGCTGGGACCGGGTGCTGGCCGCCTTGGGCGTGGACACCGGCGAGGCTGCGATGACAGCCGACGACGCCCGGACCATCAAACAGCGGTACGACAACACGCGCTGGGACCGCACGGTCCGCACCCTCGACGCCATCGAGCAGTGCGCAGCCTCCACCGACACCCCCGATCCCGTCGTGCCACCGCCCCCTCCGCCGCCGCCCACGCCTGAGGTGAGCATCGCCGCAGGCTCAGGCGTCACCGAGGGAACCAGCGCGACGTTCACGTTGACCGCCAACCCGGCGCCGAACTCGCCACTGTCAGTGACGGTCCATGTGACACAGAGCGGCGACTTCGGCGTCGCGACCGGTTCGCAGACCGTCACAATCCCCACCACCGGCACTGCCACGCTCACCGTCACCACGGCGAATGACAGCACCGACGAGGCTGACGGGTCGGTCACCGTCACCCTCGGCGCCGGCGCGGGTTACACGGTCTCGGCGACGGCGGGTGCTGCGACGGTCGCGGTGACCGACGACGATGACGCGCCTCCGCCTCCGCCGCCGCCCGATCCCGAGGTCAGCATCACCGCCGGCTCAGGCGTGACCGAGGGCGGCGACGCGGTGTTCACTCTCACCGCCGATCCGGCGCCGGCCGCGCCGCTGACGGTGGACGTGACCGTGGCACAGGCGGGCGATTTCGGTGTGTCGCCTGGTTCGCAGACCGTGACCATCCCCGCCACCGGGACCGCCACGCTCACCGTCGCTACGACCAACGACAGCACTGACGAGGCTGACGGGTCGGTCGCTGTCACCGTCGACTCCGGCGCGGGTTACACGGTCTCGGCGACGGCGGCCGCTGCGACGGTCGCGGTCGCCGACGACGACGACCCGCCGCCCGAGCCGGTGAACGCCGCGCCGTCGTTGTCGATCAGCGACGCGACCGCCGCCGAGGGCGGCACCGCGGTGTTCACGGTGACGCTGAGCCCGTCGAGCGGCCGGTACGCGTGGGTGCATTACTACGCGCGGCCCGCGTACGGGCAGAGCAGATCGGCGGGCTATTCGGACTTCGCCAGCACATACGGAATGCTCACCTTCAAGCCCGGCGAGACGGCCAAGACTATCTCGGTGCCGCTGACCGACGACGGGCTGTCGGAGGGAACCGAGACGTTCAGAGTCGTCCTGTACTCGCCGGCCCAGGTCGACATCAGCAACGGCGAAGCAATCGGCACCATCACCGACAACGACTGACACAGTGCATGCCAAGGCGCTCCCGAGGTCCGTGTGCGGCAGTAACGTTCCGTATGGGCTATTCCGGCGTCCAGAGCGGAACTTTGCGAGCACAACGTTCCGTATGAGCTATTCGGGAGCGTTCAGCAGGCTGAGCGAGCATGTCCGGCTCGCGGCACCGCAACGCGCCCTCGGCAGGATTCGAACCTGCGCACATGGCTCCGGAGGCCACTGCTCTCTCCCCTGAGCTACGAGGGCTGAAGACCCGGACTGTTGCCGGGACTCACTGCCCGATCAAGCTACCGACCGTCGTCGCGCCCCGCTCTGGTTGCGACTGATCGTTGCCGGCGGCTCGTGCTCCTGTGGATCGGTCCCCGGCAGGGATAGGTTCGCTTCGGTGATGGAGCTGTGGTGATGGAAGCAGTGCTGGCAGGCGCTATCTCGGCAGCGTTGACGCGCCTCGGCGTCGACGCTGACCGGTCGCGCATCGGCCTCGAACGCCCGGCTCGCGCCGATCACGGCGACTGGTCGACGAACGCCGCATTGGTGCATGCGAAGCGCGCAGGGCTGGCGCCTCACGATCTGGCGCAGCGACTCGCCGCGGAGCTCGACGGCGCCGGCTTGCCGCATCTCGAACGAACCGAGGTGGCCGGCCCCGGGTTCGTGAACCTGCATCTGGCGCCGTCGTGGCTGCACGACGTACTGGCCGAGGTCTTGCGCGAGGGAGTCGACGGGTACGCGTGCAGCGACATTGGCAGTGGACAGACCGTCAACCTGGAGTTCGTTTCTGCCAATCCCACCGGCCCGCTGCACGCTGGCGGGGGCCGCTGGGGCGCATTCGGCGACAGCCTCGCCCGCCTGTTCCGCCGCTGCGGCTACGAGACCGTCACCGAGTACTACGTCAACGACCGCGGTACGCAGATGGACCTGTTCGGGCGTTCGCTGGCGGCTCGCTTGGCGAGTGAATCGGTACCCGATGACGGCTACCACGGCGAGTACGTCACCGAGTGGGCAAACGAGTTGGCCGTCGAGATTGAGGCAGACACCGCTGTGGCTGATGCAGGTCCTCTGGCCGTGCTTGAGGCTCGGGGTGGCGCCGCCTTTGCGGCATCGTGGGGTCGCGAGCGGGCGTTGCGCGACGTTGCAGAGTCGCTGGCAGCCATGAACGTGGGCTTCGACCATTGGCAGAGCGAGGCATTGCTCGTGGATTCCGGCGCCATGGACGATGTCATCGAGCGGCTTCGCGATGCAGGGAAGGTGTACGAACAGGACGGTGCTGTCTGGCTAGCGACCAGCGAGTACGACGATGACAAGGACCGAGTCTTGCGTCGCAGTGACGGAGAGCCCACGTACTTCGTGCCCGACATCGCCTACCACCACGCCAAGTTCGGCCGCGGTGATCGCGTGATCGACGTGCTGGGTGCCGACCATCACGGCTACGTGCCGCGCATCGCAGCGGCCATGCAGATGCTCGGGCATCCCGCCGAGTCCTACGAGGCCATCGTCGGCCAGAACGTGACCCTCATGCGCGATGGCAAGGTCATCGAGCTGTCCAAGCGCACCGGCACCATGGTCGAGGTGCGCGAGCTCATCGACGCGGTGGGTCCCGATGTGGCGCGATTCGCCTTCCTGCTGCAGTCGATCGACTCGCGCCAGACCATCGACATCGACCTGCTCTCGGCGCAGGCTGCGGAGAACCCGGTGTTCTACGTGCAATACGCGCACGCCCGCATCGCGTCGGTCGCCCGCCGCGCTGAATCCGATGGCGTCGCTCCCGTGCCGGCGCCGGGCACCGATCTCTCACCGCTCACCGGCGACCGGGAGTTGGCGCTCTTGCGAGCGCTCGAAGTGCTGCCGTCGGTGGTGGAGATCGCGCTGCGGGAGAGGGCGCCGCACAAGGTGACGACCTGGGTGCGCGACTTGGCTGCCGCGTTCCACGGCTTCTACCACGACTGCCCGATCCTGCACAGCGAGGTCCCGCCGGAGGTGCGGGACGCCCGGCTGTGCCTTACCGAGGGCACTCGCATCGGCTTGGCGATCGGTCTCGACCTGCTCGGCGTGGATGCGCCCGAGGCAATGTGAGCGGCAAGCGACGGCTGGGCAATGACGACTGAACCGCACAGCACCGCAGAGGCTGATGGCGGGGGGCCCGGCGACGATCCCAGCGGACCGATCCCATTGCGCCTGCTCCCCGACACGGCCCGTGTGTCTGAGCAGGGTCACCTGCACATCGGTGGCTGCGACCTCGCCGACCTCGCCGCCGAGTTCGGCACGCCGCTGTTCGTGTACGACGAAGCACACCTGCGCGCCCGTTGCCAGGAGGCCGTGAGGGCTTTCGACGGGGGAGCGGCCTATGCCGCCAAGGCGTTCCTGTGCGCCGCCATGGCTCGGCTCGCGATCTCCGAGGGCATGGACATCGACGTAGCCAGCGGGGGCGAGCTGCAGACGGTCTTGCGAGCCTTCGGCGGCGACGATGCTGCGGCTCACGGCGACGTGGCGCAGCGCGTCGTGCTGCACGGCAACAACAAGTCGATCGCCGAGCTGGCGACGGCCCGCGAAGCGGGCGTGGGCCGCATTGTGGTCGACTCGTTCGCCGAGCTGGACCGTCTCGACGAGCTGCATCGTGCCGATGGGGCAGTGCCGAGGGTCCTGCTGCGGGTGACTCCGGGCGTCCGGGCCGAGACACACGAGTACATCTCGACCGGGCAGGCCGACTCCAAATTCGGCTTCGGTATCGGTCAGGGCGTGGCGATTGCAGCCGTAGAGCGTGCAGCTGAGATGTCGTCGGTCGAGCTCGTGGGCATCCACTGCCATATCGGCAGCCAGGTGTTCCGCGTGGAGAGCCTGGCCAAGGCGCTGGATGTCGTCGCCGACTTCGCCGCACCGCTGTTCGGCGACGATGGTGCAGCGGCCGGCTGCCTCGAAGAGCTGTCGATCGGCGGGGGACTCGGCGTCGCATACGTCGAATCGGAGCAGGCGCCCACGATCACCGAATGGGGTGCCACGCTGCGCGAACGCTGGCAATCGCTCAGCAGGCGCTACGGCTTCGAAGCCCGGCTGGTGGCCGAGCCCGGGCGTGCCATCGCGGCAGCGGCCGCAGTGACGCTCTACACGGTGGGCAGCGTCAAGGAGGTGCCGGGCGTGCGCACGTACGCAGCCGTCGACGGCGGCTACGGCGACAACCCGCGCCCGATGCTGTACGGCAGCGACTACACGGCGTTCATGCCCGCCCGTGCCGGCGAGCCCCGTCCCGATCGGGTGCGGCTGGTGGGCAAGCACTGCGAGTCGGGCGACGTGATCGTGCGCTCTGCGCCGATGCCAGCGGGTCTCGCCGCAGGCGACCTCGTCGCCACGCCGGTGACCGGGGCCTACGGCTACTCGATGGGCGCCCCGTACAACCGCATCGGCCGCCCCGCTGTCGTGTTCGCAGCCGGCGGCGACGCCCGGCTCGTCATCCGCTGCGAGACCGTCGACGACATGCTCGCACTCGACGTTCTCTGACTCTCGCCACAGCACGTCATGGGTGATTCAGCAGTGTTCTGACGATCTCGCTGACGTGCCAGCTGATGTCGACGTCAACGGCGCCGAGGCGGTGGACCAGGCGACTGGCATTGACAGACCGCAGCAGTTCACATTGCACAAAGCTCGTCTGGTCCAAGCCTGTGCGAGCGTTTGCGGGGACCTCGACGTGGAGGTCCAGCCCTCGACGGGTCGTCGTGAGCGGCGCCACGATCGCGATCGGGAAATCGGAACCGAAAATGTCCGGCGGTCCGAGCACGAGCGCAGGCCGCGTCGAGGCAGGTTCGTTCGGATACGGCTCGCCGAAGTCCGTAAGCCAGATCTCGTCAATCGACGCCATCGCTCACATGGGTCGAGTCGGCCTCTGCCAAGTAGCCGGCCCACGCTTCGGGGTCGTCGCGCAAGTCGGCGTACTGCGCCTGCACCCGCAGCCCGAATCTCAACCGGCGCAAGGCGTCGGCGGCCTGCCGGACCGTGTCGGTGAGGCTGTCACCACTCGAACGGCTCATCTCGACCAGTCGGGCATGTGTGTCCCGATCGACGCGGATCGTGGTGGTGTCCATAGGACGAAGCTATCTCGTCCGGCTGCGCGAATGTCTACAAAATGTCTACAAGACTCGAACTGGGCTGACGTGACAGCGGTGTGAGATTGGGCGGCGCTCAGACCCCCGGTCACTGGTTCTGCCCATAGATTTGTGAAATGAGCGATAGCCCAAGCCCTCGCTGCGGGTCCGATGCGGCGTCGCGGGGTCTTGTAGTTCAGGCCGTGCCGCCGGCGTGTCTCGCGCTTCGAAGTAGCTGAGGCTCATCGGGTGCTCCCGGCTGTCATTGCGATCGTCGGCGGCCTGATCGGCTTGGCCGCAGGACCCGCGGGCATCCCGCTAGGGGCTGCCATCGGCTACTTGGTCGGACGGGACATGGACTCGCGTGAGATGCGTTCTCGCTTGGACTCGCTCGAGCGCACAGTCCTTGACCCACGTGAGTTGCGTGCTCGCTTGGACACGCTGGAGCGTTCGGTCGCAGGCCTGCGCCGCTCTGATTCTCCGTCGGCCACATCGGAGACATTGCAAGAGGCTCTTGGAGCTACGCAGCCGACTCCCGCGCCCGACCCAGATAGTTCACCAACACCCGAGAGTGCGCCCGAGCCAGAACACGAGCCCGAATCGCCTGAGGCGGAGCCGGAACCGCCTCCCGAAGAGTCCGAACCCGATCTTGCACCGGCGCCGCCGACCACTGCGACGCGCCCGGTGCCGGCGCAATCTCCTGCATCCGCGCCGCTCCCCGCTCCAGCACCGCCGACCACGGGGACGCGCCCGGTGCCGGCGCAGCCTCCTGCATCCGCACCGCGGCCTGCACCAGCGGCCGACCCGGCACGGCGACCGGCTCCCGCTCCACGGCCGGGAGTGCCCGCGGCTCGACGGCAGCGGGTGGCTCGTCGGCCGGCAAGGCCCGCAGAACCGGGCTGGGTTGCAGTTGCTGTTTCCCGTGGCCGCACGTGGCTGCTGACCGGAAACTCGCCCGTGAAGATCGGGATCATCGTCTCGTTGATCGGGCTGGGCTTCCTGTTGCGGGAAGCAGCCGTGCGCGGCTGGGTCGACTTCACGATCGAGATGCGCATCGCGGCGGCGACGGTATTCGGGCTCGGATTGCTGGGGTTCGGCTGGTATCAGCGAACGCGACGGCCGATCTATGGCGTCAGCCTGCAAGGCGGCGGCATCGCCGTGCTGTACCTGGTGACCCTCGCTTCCTACACCCTCTACGACCTGCTGCACCCGCTGGCAGCGCTGGTTGCGGTCGTGCTGATCACGGTCGCCGCCGGCGCGCTCGCCATGATCCAGAGTTCTCTGACGCTCGCGATGCTGGGGCTCATCGGCGGCTATTCGGCACCGCTGCTGGCGTTCGAGTGGCCCCAGGATCATCTCGCGGTATTCAGCGCATACGCCGTGCTGGGCGCCGCCGTGGTGACCGTCGGCCGCCTCAAGGCATGGCCGCTGCTGATGGTGTCGGGCTATCTCTCCACGTTCGTCGTGGCTGGGCTGTGGCTGTTCGCCCGGCAGGACCACAGCGACTGGTGGCAACTGCAGCCCTTCGCCGCGTACTTCGTTCTGCTCTACGCGCTCGTGCCGCTGGCATGGCCGCCCGTGCCCTCCTCACGTGCCGAGCCCGTCGGCTTCGAGAACATGTGGGTCACGCCCCTGGTGTTCTGCACTCCGTTCGCGGGGCTGGCGATGCAGGCGGCGCTGGTCGGCCACCTGCGGTACGGCGTGGCGGTCAGCTGCGCAGTGCTCGCCGTCGCCTATGCGGCACTTCGCCAACTGTCCCGCCGCCTGCGTGCCACCGGCAAGCAGTTCGAACTCGCCTATGCGGCACTCGCCGTGGTGTTCTGCGCTACTGCGGTCCCGCTGTTCCTAGGAGCATCGGCCACCTCGGCGATCTGGGCGGTGCAGGGAGCCGTGCTGGTGTGGGCCAGTTCGCGTTGGGGCTCGCGGCTGGCGCTGCTGGGCGGCGCTGTGCTGCAGGCGCTCGCCGCTTTCGCGTACGGCGTACGACTTGCGACTGACTCCGCGAACTGGGACTCGCCTGCGGTCTTCGGTTTCTGGGCTGAGGCCGCGCCGGTGGTCAACGTGTATGCGCTCGGCGCGATCATGCTGACGGCGTGTGGGCTTGCCAGCGCAGAGTCGTTGCGTCGGTCGTCGTATTTCGAGGCTTGGCGCCCATGGCCGCAGAACGTCGCACTGGTGTGGGGTGCCGCTTGGTTCCTCTTTGCTGAGACTGCCGCAGTTTGGCTCCGACTCGGATTGCTGCCGACGGTCGGGCTCTGGGCGGTGCAGGGCGCTGCCCTGATATGGATTGCCTCGAAGCGCCGTTCGATGCCGGCTGCCGTTGTCGGTATCGCGATGCAGGCCGTGGCTGCCGGCGCGGCTGTGTTCAAACTGAGCGACGACGCTGCGAGCCTGTCCCCGGGCTCGTTCGGCTTCTGGGCGGACACGCTGCCGGTCGTCAACCCGTACTTCGCCATCACCGTGCTGCTGGCGGTGTGCGGATTCGCCAGCGCCGCCGTCGTCTCCCGGTTCGCAGACGCTCATGATGACGGCTGGCGCGCCGTCATGTACTCGGCATTGGCGCTCGGCGGAGCATGGTTCCTCTTCGCCGAATCAGCGGAGATGTGGGTGCGGGCTGGGCCGTTCGCGATGTCGGCGCTGTGGACGGTCGAAGGAGCGGCACTGGTGTGGTTCGCCGTGCGGCGCCGAATGGTGCTTGGCGCCGTGCTCGGCACGCTCCTGCAATTCGCAGCCGCCGCGGTCCACGCCGTTCGGTCGGTTGAGGACCGTTTGGCTCACGAGGATGGTGATAGCTCGTCTGCCTTGAGCTTCTGGGCAGATGAGACCCCGCTGCTGAACGAGTACTTCGGCGTTGCCGTGCTGCTGGCCGTCTGCGGTGTTGCGAGCGCCGTGATCGTTTACCGGTCATCCTCCGCGCTTGGGGAACTCCGTGTTCCGCTGATGTGGCTGTCGCTGCTGTGGGGCGTCGGCTGGTGGCTCTACGCCGCCGCAGCGCAGATCTGGGTCGTGACCGACGACTACCGGCTGTGGGGGTTGTCGTTGCTGGTGGTCGGCACGTTGTCAGCCGTGGTGGCGGCTGGCCGGAGGCTGAGGTGGAACGAGTTGGAGTGGGCGGGCGTGCTGATGCTGCCCACGCTCGGCCTGGCATTGCTGATCGCACTGGTCAGCAAGGACTACCCGTCTGCTGACTGGGGCTGGACAGCGTGGCCCATCATGATCGTGGCCTACGTGGCGTTCTTGCGCACCGGCGGCGACAGGCTGAATGCGACCGGGCTCTACGGCGGCTTGTACTGCGTGCTGAGCGTGTTCCTGGCCGCTGAGGTGTACGGCCAGTTGGAGCCGGTGGCCGGAGGGGAATGGCCGCTCTACGGTGCCGCGGCTGCGGTGCTGCTGTGGCTGGAGGCTTCCCTGCGTGCCCGCCCGATTGCGTCATGGTTCGTGGGCGACGGCTGGCGTTGCTGCCTGCTGTATGGCATCACCCCGGTTGTCTGGGCGGCTGCTGCGGCTGCCGGTATCGCTGTGGTGAACCACCCGGGTGCCGTCGATCCGCTGCTGTTCCTGCCGATCCTGAATCCGATCGACATCTTCGCCGCAGCCTCGGTCATCTTGCTGCTGAGATGGAAGCGCGAGATGGTCGCCGAGCTGTCTGCTGATGAGGACAGTCTGACGCCTGCCATCGGGAGCCTGCTGCGCCTAGCGGTGCCACCCTGGCTCGCGGCTCTCAGCGTGGCGGGTGTGGCGGTACTTACGATGAGCGCTGCTCGGACGGTCCACCATTGGGCGGACGTGCCGTTCGAGTTGAGGTCACTCGTGTACTCCACTGAGCTTCAGGTGGCACTGTCGATCCTGTGGGCTGCGACCGCGTTGGCGGCGATGGTCGTCGGTGTGAGGGCGGCCGACCGGCGCATCTGGATCGTCGGTGCGTCCTGGATGGGCATCGTGGTGATCAAGCTGTTCTTGATCGACCTCGCAAGCTTGGCCGCGCTGCCGAAAGCCGGTTCGTTCATCGGCGTCGGAATCGTGCTGCTGGTCGTCGGCTATCTGGCCCCGGTTCCGCCATCGCAAGCCAAGGCCGAAACCACAGAAGACGATTCGGGACCGCACAGCCAGTCCTCGAGCGGGACCGCCGTGTGACCGTCTGGGCCAACAAGCGACTCGACATGTCGGCGTCGGCTTGGTTGCGCGCGGTACTTGCCTGCGCCCGGCCTGCTCCTTCTCGGGCGTCGTCGCTGCTTGCAGATCGCTGGGACCCTGACGGTGCCGGTGTGGTCGGGCTCTCGGTGCGCTCGCTCTTCGATCTCTGGATCCGGGCTCAACGTTGGCAACGGGGCGACCGCATCGTGTTCTCGGCCTTCACGGTCGCTGACATGCCCGCGATCGCTCGCGCGAACGGCCTCCACGTTGTTTCGCTCGACATCGATCCGATGAGCGGCGAGCCGAACGCCGAAACGCTCGCGCACCTGCTCAATGAGCGAACACGAGCAGTGGTGTACACCCATCTGTTCGGTGCCCGAACCCGGACGGACGCAGTCCGCCGGGCGGCCCATGCCAACGGATCGCTCTTTGTTGAGGATTGTGCCGAGGCGTATGCCGGTCCACAGTGGCGCGGCCATCCCGAGAGCGATGTCGCACTCTTCAGCTTCGGTCCGATCAAGACCGCCACGGCCGTCGGAGGCGGGCTCGCTCGGGTGCGCGACGTCGAAGTCAGACACGAGATGCTCCGTCTGGCTGCCGGGATGCCAATGCAACGCCGGACCGATCAGCTCCGGCGGCTGGTGAAGTTCGGGCTGCTCAACGCGCTCGCGTCGCCTCGAGCATTCGGGTTGGTGGTGCGAGCCCTCGATCTCGTGGGACCGGGCCACGATGCGATGCTGCAGCGACTCACCCGAGGGTTCCCAGGCCCCGACCTGCTGGCGCGGGTCCGCCGACGGCCGTCTGAGCCGCTCGTGCGAGCGCTCGCCAGTCGCCTCGATGAAGGCGACATGCCCGTGCGCCGTCGCGTCAGACCGGCTGGGCGATTGGTTCGGGGGCTCGGTGATGCACCTGTTCCCACTTCCCAAGCCAGCGAGCACGCGTTCTGGCTCATCCCAGTGCTCGCCCCCGACCCGCAAGCCCTCGTCGAACGTCTCGCCGTTGCAGGCTTTCATGCGACCCAAGGGCGTGCGTTCGATGTGGTCGAGCACGACCATCCCCATGACGGGCCGCTACCGCTGGGGGCGCGTCGCCTGCTGGAACATGCGGTGTATCTCCCGTTCGATCCGGCCATGCCCGGCGCAGCGCTCGACCAGCTCGCAGCGGCGGTCTCCAGCGAACTGCAGCGGCAATGTGCTGGGGGACTCCGACGCTGGCCGCTTGATCACCTGCCAAGGCTCTCCGATGCCGATGACGAGCCCGGATGACATCCACGCTCACGCCGGACTCGCGCACAGCTCTGCTCGACGAACTCGAGAACACGCACTTCAACGTCATCGTGATCGGCGGCGGGATCGCGGGTGCTGCCATTGCTCGCGACGCTGCCGCGCGTGGCTTGCGAGTCGCCCTCTGCGAGTCCGGCGACTTCGGCATGGGAACTTCATCGCGATCTTCCAAGCTCATCCACGGCGGTTTGCGATATCTCGCCCAAGGGCGATTCGGATTTGTCCGCCGCACGGCCCGAGAGCGGAACATGGTGCGTGCAATGGCGCCGCATCTGGCCCGTCCCTGCTGGATGGTGGCGCCGGCTCGCCAGTGGATGCAGGCGCAGGGATTCCGGTGCGCGCTCGCGCTATATGAGCGGTTGGGCGGCGTCGGTCGAGGCGACACTCATCGCAGCTGGGACCGCGCCGATCTGGCAATGCGGGAACCGTCGCTGAATCTCGGTTGCTATGACCGGGCTGTCGCATTCCGCGAATATCTCACCGACGACGTGCGGCTCGTCCTCGCGGTGCTGAGAGCCGCTGCCAGCTCGGGCGCTTCGGTGTGCTCCAGGGCGCCGGTGCGAGAGTTGCTACATCGAGAGACTCGGGTCGCAGGTGTCGTAGTGCATTGCCCGATCACCGGCCGCGAGGTCAGAGTCAAAGGCGACGTCGTGGTCAATGCGGCCGGCCCGTGGGTCGATCGCCTCGCACGGCTCGACGCTGAGCCGCCGGCTGCAGAAGTGACGGTGTCCAAGGGCGTGCACCTCGTAGTCGACCGTTCCCGCCTCCCCGTCCAGCATCCGATCTTGTGCACGGCATCTGATGGGCGGTGGATATTCGCGATCCCGCGTCACGGCATCGTGTACATCGGTACGACAGACACGCCCTATTCCGGCGAGCGGGTCGTGTGGCCCGCCATCGACCGCGCCGACGTGCGATACCTGCTGGAGGCGCTCGGCGGGTACTTCACGACAGACCCACTAGAGCCCGATGATGTGCTGGCAGCGTGGGCCGGTCTGCGCGCACTGCCAGCACGCGGCGTCCGCAAATCGATCCGAATGTCCCGCGAGGCCGAGTTGCGAGTAGGTCCCGGAAAGCTGGTGTCGGTTTCGGGCGGCAAGCTCACCGGATTCGCTGGATTGGCTGCCAGCGCTGTGGAACTCGTGGGCCGGCTCGGGGAGTTCGATCTCGCTCCGGGTCCGGGTATGACGCCCCTTCCGGGGGCAGCACTCGAGTCCGCCGTCGACAATGAGCGACTGCACCAGCTCTACGGCAGTGATGCGCAGCACGTCGCCAGCTTGGGCGAAGGCAGCCTGGTCCAAGGTGCCCCAGTCGTGATCGGCGAAGTCGACTGGGCGGTGAACGTCGAGGCCGCGACGACTGTCGAAGACGTCATCTACCGCCGGACGCTCGCCGCCTGGCACCTGCCCCGACACCGCCTGCAACTGGCCGAAGCCGTGGCTGATCGTATGGCGCACTTACTGTCGTGGAGCGATCACCGGCGTGACGAACAGCTCGGCGATGTCAAGCGACGGTTCGCCGCTGAGCTGGCATCCTCCAGAGGAGACCAGGACCACGTGTAGTGCCCCGCTTCTCGGAGGGTTCGCACAGGCCTCGGGATGAGCGTCGCAGAAAAC
>JAJDTF010000026.1 GCA_022827265.1 Acidimicrobiia bacterium
TCTGTCGCGTGGCAGACTCAGCGGCGAGCTGAGCTGAATCTCAAGCAGGGGAGCGCACGTCATGGATCCCACCTACACCGACGAGGCCGAGGACTACCGGGAGAAGATCCAGGCCTTCCTGGCAGAGCACCTGCCCTCGAACTGGTCCGGCATGGGCGTCCTCGACGACGAGGCTGCAGACCGCTTCAGCGAGGAGTGGCGGGCGTTGCTGTCGGAGAATCAGCTGCTGGCCGTCTCGTGGCCGGTCACCTACGGCGGAGCGGGGCTCAGCGAGGTCGAGCGGATCGTGCTGGCCGAGGAATTCGCCAAGGCTGGCGTGCCCACCGGGGGCGACAACGACGGGTTCAGCATCACGATGGTCGGCAACGCCATCATCGAGTGCGGCACCGAAGAGCAGAAGCGCCACTTCCTGCCCAAGATCATCTCGGGCGAGCACCGCTGGTGCCAGGGCTACAGCGAACCCGACAGCGGCTCGGACCTCGCCAACCTGGGCACCCGCGCTGTGCTCGACGGTGACGAGTGGGTGATCAACGGCCAGAAGATCTGGACTTCCAGCGGCCATACCGCCAACTGGATCTTCGTGCTGTGCCGCACCAACCCCACCGAGGCCAAGCACCGGGGCATCTCCTTCCTGCTGGTGCCGGTGGATCAGCCCGGCGTCGAGATGCGCCCGATCATCAACATCAACAACCGGCACGACTTCAACGAGGTGTTCTTCACCGACGCCAAGACGGCGAAAGAGAACGTGGTCGGCGACGTGAACGACGGCTGGCGGGTGGCCAACGTGCTGCTCGGCTTCGAGCGAGGCCATGGCGCCACCACCGACGCGCTGCGCTTCCGCGACGAGCTCGACCGCATTACAGCGGTAGCTGTCGAGCGCGGTGCCACCGACGATCCGCTCGTGCGTCAGGACCTCGCCCGGGCGCACGCAAAGGTCGAGATCATGAAGTGGATGGGCCAGCGAAACGTCACCAACGTGCTGGCCGGCAACGCCCCTGGGCCCGAGTCGTCGCTGCACAAGCTCCTGTGGAGCGAGTATCACCACTGGATCACCGAGTTCTCGATGGATCTGCTCGGTATGGAGGCAACGGCTCCCAGCGGCCATCCGGCGGCGAATGGCATCAATACCGATGCCGTGGGAGCAGAGTTCTCGTCGCTGTCGTGGGTCCAGACGTTCATGGGCGCCCGTCCGGGCACGATCTACGCGGGCACGTCGGAGGTGCAGCGCAACATCGTCGGCGACCGGGTGCTCGGGCTGCCGCGTGAACCGCGTGCCGACGGAGGCCCGTGGAATCAGATCGGCAAGAACTGATCCGGGCAGAACGAGACCTGCACGACCGAGGCGCGCATGCGCACACCCACGACTGAAGGGGACTGATCATGGAATTGCGACTTGACGGCAAGACCGCGCTGGTGACCGGCGGCTCGGCCGGCATCGGCAAGGGCATCGCGAAGTCGTTCGCCGATGCGGGTGCGAACGTGATGATCACGAGCCGCAAGGCCGACAAGTGCGAGGCCGCGGTGGCCGACATCGGCGGCGAATGCGATTTCATCGCTGCGCACATCGGCCATCTCGACCAGGCCGAGCGGGTGCTGGGCGCGACCATCGAACGCTATGGCTCGCTGGACATCCTGGTGAACAATGCAGCGACCAACCCGTGGGCCGGCCCGATGATCGACTGCGACGTGCCGCGGCTCGACAAGACCTACGAAGTGAACCTGCGGGCGCCGCTGCAGTGGACCCAGACGGCATGGCAGATGTGGATGTCCGAGCACGGCGGCTCCGTCATCAACATCGCCTCAGTGGGCGGCCATCACACCTCTGAGGCGCTCGGCGTGTACTGCATGTTCAAGGACGCGCTGATGCACATGACCCGCCAGCTCGCTGCCGAGCTGGGGCCGAAGGTGCGTGTGAACTGCATCGCTCCGGGGCTCATCCGCACCGATTTCGCGCGGGTGCTCTGGGACGGGCCGCGCGGGAAGATGATCGCCGACCAGCTGCCGATGAAGCGGCTGGGCGAGCCGTCCGACATCGGCGAGGCAGCGCTGTTCCTTTCGGCGTCTGCGACCTGGCTGACCGGCCACGTCATGGACATCGACGGCGGCGAATGCGTGAAGATCTCCGGGGAGCTGCCGCTCGAAGAGGGCTGAGCCGGGCTGCTCTGGCCCTGAGCGCCGGCCCTCCGGTCAACGAGGGCAGGATCGGCCGCCTGGCTCTGGCTTTGGGCCTGGGCCGGCCCGACGGTCAGTGGGCGTCGGCGAACCCTGGCAACGCCGCGAGCCAGCCGGCGACTGCGCGGGGATCCTCGACCATCGCGTTGTGGCCGAGACCGCTGAACACATGTGGCTCGGCGACGCCTGCGGCCAGCGGGTTCGCTGACGCTGCAGCGGCCAGATCGTCGTGATGGTCGGCTGCGACCAGCGGATCGCGCTCGCCGATCGCCATGGAGACGGGGCACTTCGCTGCGGCGAGCAGACTCGCCATGTCGGGCGGGCCGACTTCGATAGTGGCCGGGTCCTGCGCCACGCACCAGCCGGGTGCAGGGCCGGGCGGGTCGATGCGCATCGGCTTGCCGTCCTCGGTGCGGCGCGCCTCGGTGTCGGTGCGCATGACGCCGGCTTCGATCGCCGTTGCGATGCGGTCATCGCCGACGTCGAACACACCGTGCAAGCCCGCGAGCTTCATGAACCACTCGACCGCGCCGTCGCGGTCTTCGAATTCCCGCGGCGGCCGGCTGGCGAGATCGTCGATCCGGCCGAGCTCATCATCGGACCAGCGCAGCTTGACCCCGATGGTGGCGGCCAGCAGCGGCGGCGGGCCGAACCATCCGCTGGCGAGCGCGAGGCCAACGATGCCGCCCATGGAATGACCGAGCACGACGTAGGGCTCGCCGCGGTGCTCGGCGGCCACGTCGGCGGCCATGGCACCGAATGAGTAGCGGTCGCACCACTCGGCGCAGCCATGCCCGCGCAGGTCGGGTGCAACGATGTGCCCGTCCCAGTCGATGATGCGCACGAGCGGATCCCAGACGAACTGGTTGGCACCGAGCCCGTGCAGCAGTACCAGCGTGGTGCCCCGTGCCATCGCACGAACGCTAGTGCCGCCCTGTCGCTCGGCAGCCGTGTGGCCCTGTCGGCCGTGCTGCCGCTGGGGCGGAGCGTGCCGTGACCGGTTGTCGATGCGGCGGCCGCGGAACCTGCGTTAGCCCGGTCGGGGCCGCTCGCCGTAGTCGCCGTGGGGAGCGTCGCGCTCAGCGATCACCTGGCGGAAGCCCTTCGTCTCGAAATCCTCCACCCAGCGGTAGGCCTCTTCGGTGTGGCGGGTCACGCCATCGAAGAACGTGCCGAGCAGCTGGCTGGTGCGCAGGCCCATGTTCTCGTAGGCCTGGTTGATCAGCAGCTTGTTGAGCGCGAGCTGGTTGGCAGGGATGTGCGCCAACCGCCGGGCGAACGCCTCGACTTGCTCGCTGAGCTCGTCGGGCGGGTGCACGTAGGCGACGAGCCCGATGCGGTGTGCAGTGGGGGCATCGATGGCATCGCCCGACAGCAGGAACTGCTTGGCGTGCTCGAGGCCCAGCCGGTACACCCACATCATGGTGGTGGGTGTGCCGTAGATGCGCGACGGGGCGTAGCCGATGTGCGCGTCCTCGGCCATGAACAGCAGGTCGCAGCACAGGATCATGTCGGTGGCGCCGCCGATCGCCCAGCCGTGGATCTGGCCCAGCACCGGCTTGGGACACTCCCAGATCTTCATGAACCGCTTGACGTTGTGGCCCATGAACTGCCAGTCGCGCACCGGGTCCCAGGCGCCCTCGCGCGGCTTGGGACCGGGGGCGCTGTAGGGGCTGCCCCACGAGTCGTACAGCTCGTCGCGCGTGCCCCCGCTCGAGGTCTGTCCCGACGCCGGCGGGGTGCCGCCGCCTGGATACAGGTCGTAGCCGGCCGTGAGCGTGGGGCCGTTGCCTCGGATGATGATCGAGCGAACGTTGCGAGACGCCGTCGCCCGGTCGATGCCGTCCGCCACCCCTGCAATGACACTCTCGGTGAGGGTGTTCATGCGCTCGGGCCGGTTCAGCGTGATGAACGCAACCGTGTCCACCTCGTCATACAGCACCACCGGCTCGTGCCCGCTGGCGCCCTGAGCGCTCCCGCCTGCTCCCACCTCGGAGTCCATGCCGCGGACGCTACTTGTGCAGCGCCTTGCCTGTCGCGTCTGACCCGCCGACATTGCTTCGTTCGCAGGCGAGGAAGTCTGTCTCCAAGTGCTTGGAATCTGTCCCTCCAAATCCACAGAAAAACAGCCTCCAATTCCCCAATTCGAGGCTCTCGGCGCGACCGACTGGCAGACCTCCGCGGCGGCGGCCCGCCGTCGTCATTCGGGCGACTGACGCCGGCAACGGTCAGGCTGGATATGATTGCAATGCAATCATTCGCGAGATGCCGCAGGTGTCGGGAGTCGCAGCGTTGGCAAGCATCACGATTCGTAACCTCGACGAGCACGTCAAGACCGGGCTGCGCATGCGAGCGGCGGTTCATGGCTGCTCGATGGAGGAGGAAGCCCGCCGGATCCTCCGCTCTGCCGTCGAGGCCGACGTCGTGCCTGCAGATCTCGTGGCGTCGATTCGCGCACGCGTCGAGCCGCTCGGCGGGGTGGAGCTGGCGCCGCCGCCGCGCGAGCCGGTGCGTGAGCCGCCAGTCTTCCGCTAGGCGGCGATGTTCATTCTGGACACGAACGTCGTGTCGGAGTTGCTGCGTCCCATTGCCGAGCCCTCGGTGGTCGGGTGGGTTGCCGCCCGGGACGCTTCGCATCTGTTTCTGACTGCTGTGAGCGAGGCAGAGCTTCGCTTTGGTGTGGAGATCATGCCTGACGGGGCACGCCGGGATGCTGTCGGTGAAGCCATAGACGCGCTGCTGCGCGAGGACTTCGCCAGTCGAATCCTGCCCTTCGACAGTCGGGCTGCGGTCGCGTACGCCGAGTTCGCCGCGGCGCGGAGAGCAGCTGGCCGTCCGGCGGCGCACGCGGACGCCCAGATTGCTGCCATTGCGTTTGTGCACCGCATGTCGGTGGTCACGCGCAACGTCGGCGACTTCGCCGGTGTGGGCCTCGACATTGTCAATCCGTGGTCGGCAGGCGATCGCGAGGTCGCAGGGCCGTGACGGTGCGAAGCGAGCCGGCGGCGCCGAGTGAGATCGTTGAGCGGTTCGACGGCACGAGCCGAAGAGCGCAACGCGTCGTCGTGGCGGCGCTGCTGGTCTTGGCGATTGGGCTGGGCGCGCTTGTCACCGGCGTGCCTGACGAAGACCTGACGGGCGCAGCTCGGCTGTGGGTTTCGGCCCCGCTGGTCATGGCGCTCGCTGCGGGGTCGTGGGTCTTCAGCCGCATGCGCTTCGAACTGCAGATCGACGATGATGGCTTCACCGCTCGTGTGCGGCCGTTCCGCGGCGTGCGCGTGGATGCCCGAGCAGTCGTGAGCGCAGAGCTTGCCGAAGTGCAGCCTTTCAGCGAGTTCGGCGGCTGGTGGCACAAGGGCCTGCGCAGCAACCGCCTGCTGGGCGGCACCGGCAGCATTGCCCTGCGTGTGGCCTACCTGCACCAGTCCGGCAGACGCGCACCTAAGACCTGCCGCCTCACGCTCCTGACCGCCCACGCCGAGCACCTCCTCGAGGTTCTGCAACGAGGAATGCCGAACCGAGCTTGAGCCTGGAGTGCTGCCGCTAGGAGGCCGCTGAGCAATTGAGTGCTGTGGGTGGGGGTCTGGGTGTTGTGACGCGGTCGGCGGCTGGCGGAGCAGCGTCCCGGCTTGACTAGGAATGGCGGACCTCTTCGTCCGTCGTGGCATGCCGCGGTCCGCAAAGCCGGACCTGTTGGCGCCGACTCAGCAGTTCCCATTCCCGGCGCTGATGCCGTGCGAGCACTCGGCGGGCGCTGGGTCGGGCTGACCGGCTTGTTCGGGTGCATGGCGCTGCGGACGGGCTGGTGCGGGTACTCGGCAGGAACCTGGTCGGGCCGACCGGCCTCGGTGCTCATGCGGGGGGTGCTCTTGGGGCCATGCCGTCACCCGTCGCCGGCGGCATTGCGGGAGAGCGCAGTTCGCAGCGGCCGGTGCCGCGCACTCGTTCGACGGTGTGGCCGTGGTCGTGGATCTTGTGGTGGCAGTCGTTGCAGACCAGCACGAGGTTGTCGTAGTCGGTTCGGCCGCCGTGCTGCCATTCGATGATGTGGTGTGCCCGGCAGTAGTCGGGCGACACGTCGCAGCCGATGCATCCTTGGTCACGCAGCGCGAGCGCGGCACGCTGCAATTCGGTGGCTGTGCGTCGGCTGCGGCCCATGCGCAGGTCGCCGGTTGCGTGGTTGAAGATCGCCGGCAGCACCTTTGCATCGGCGGCGATGCGGCCGATCTCGCCGATCGGGATGGGGGTGCCGTCTGACAGGCGGGCGTTCGTGAGCCGGTGGTTCACGGCGTCGTAGTCAGCTACCACGAGCAGCGACGTGCCCACGGGTCGTGCGGCGTCGGGCTCGAGCATCAGCATGGCGATCGCATCCGCGGTGCGCTGGGTGTGCGACGGTCGTGATTTGGGGTCTTCGTTGCTGTAGAGGCGCCGTTCTGCCGCGGCGATCACGGTCGCCAGTCGGGCGCCGGTGACAGGGTCGAACTGGGCATTGAGCACCACCATGCCGTCGTGCCGGCTGGTGAAGATCTTCCCTGAGCGCGCCTGGCGCTGCCGCTCGAGCAGCGAGGCGCCGTCATCGGCGCTCGCCTCAGCCTGATGGCGGGCGACGGTGCGGCGGAACTGGTCGTACCCCTCGCGCTGGGCCCGGTCGGCCAGCCAGGCCTCGTCGATGGGCCCCTCGGTCGATGCGCGGGCGATCAGCTGAGCGTGCCCGTCGGGAATCGTGCCTTCCTCGAGACCGCTGCGAGTCGCGTCGAGGTCGCCGAGCGCCACGCTGAGCCTCACATCGCTGCGCGCCGCCCGTCCCGGAATCCTCAGTGTGTCCTTGGCCGTCTGCTCGGCCGTAGCGGCATCAGTACGCCGGGTCAGCTCCCGCAGCGTCTCGCCGCGCAGCGCCGCCAACGCCGACGTTGCCCGGCCGATCTCGGCCAGCCGGCGATGCAACGCAGCATCGGACAGCTCGGACACCGTCACTGCATCGACCCGCACCTCGACACCGGCGGATGCCTCATGTGCGGCATCCGCAGCAGGGGAGTCGCCACCGCCTACCGGGTCGCTGCCGTCCATTTCCATGAGAACAACCGTACGAAGGGGGTGTCACAAGTACCGCCGCCGAGGCGGAATCGGGCACCGGCTCGACGGCGTCCGCCCTATGGAGCGGTCGTCGCGGCTCGTGCTCAGGGTTGTTGGCCCGAGTGGGCGGCGCCGTTCAGGAGCAGGGCTTCGATGCGCGCAAGACGTTCGGCATGATCGAGCATCACTGCACCGACCTCGGTCCGGAAGTCGTGCAGTTCGGTCCGCAGCGACCCGATCTCGGCTTGCATCTCGGCTCGCAAACCGGTTTCCACCGACCCGATCTCGTCTCGTACCGATGCGAACTCGTCTCGCATCTCGGTCCGTATGGAGATGATGTCGGAGCGGAGCGTGTTGAACGCCGTGACCGCGGCGAGCGTCATGGACGCGATCAGCGCGGCGACGATCGTGACAGCCGCCGTCTGGCCGAGGAAGGGCCTGCGCCGGCTGGTGCGATCAGCGGACGTTCGCGTCGGCCGCTGTGCATTGGTCGTGCCGTCGTCGCGCTCGTCGGCTGGCGCCAAGGATTCGGCGGTGCTGTCCGGACCGTCCGCGCCGTCGGCAGTGTCCGCAGATGCGGACTGCTCCTCCACCGACTGAATGTTAGCCATGCGCTCTCCCGCCGCTCGGCACGCGATGCGCACCGAACGTAGGGCCAGTTGCACAGCGTGTTCCAATGATTTTCAAGGCCTCTCGCGCCCGCCGGCAGAATTCGTTCGAGTACGACAGTTCTCGGGGATCGGTCTTGGCGGCCGACCATTTCCTAGCCGCCTAGAGTCTGTCGGCGATGGGGCAAGCAGTGAGACGCTGGCAACCACCCGTCAGAGTGCTGTTGGCCGAAGCCGTGATCCACCTCATGTGCGGGCTGATCGTGCTGCTCCTGTGGCTGTTCGCGTTGGCAGCGTGGTACCCGTCCAGCAGCGCCGTCGATCCGTTGATCCATCCGAATGCAGGCTGTCCCGACCGGATGGCGTGCCTGTCCTTGTAGGGGTGGCCTGTCGCACCCACCGCAGGGGAGCCATCGCTGACAACCTGCTCTTCGCCGTCCATTTCCATGAGAACAACCGTATGAAGGCGGTGTCACAAATACCGGCACCGAGGCGGAATCGGGCACCGGCTCGACGACGTCCGTCCTATGGAGCGGTCCTTGTGGCTGGCGCTCAGGACTGCTGGTTCGAGTTGGCTGCGCTGTTCAGCAGCAGGGCTTCGATACGCGCGAGACGTTCGGCATGATCGAGCAGCACCGCCCCGACCTCGGTTCGGAAGTCGTGCAGTTCGGTCCGCAGCGATCCGATCTCGTCTCGTGTCTCGGTCCGCAGCGATCCGATTTCGTCTCGTGTCTCGGTCCGCAGCGATCCGATCTCGTCTCGCAGTTCGGTCCGTACGGAGATGATGTCTGAGCGGAGCGTGTTGAATGCCGTGACCGCAGCGAGCGTCATGGACGCGATCAGCGCGGCAATGATCGTGACAGCCGCCGTCGGGCCGAGGAAAGCCCGGCGCTGACGGGCGCGCGAACCTGAAATCGGCGGCGGTTGTGTGCTGTTCGTGCCATCGTCGTGCTCGTCTGCCGGCCCCAGGGACGCAGCCGCGTCGCGCGCGTTCTCTGCCTCGCTGGTCGCGCCTGCTGTCGCGGACTGCTCCGGCACAGTCTGAATCGTAGCCATGCGAACTCCCGCCGCTCGTCTCGCCATGCGCACCCGAAACGTACTGTCATCGGTTGGGCGCATTCGAATAGTTTTCAATACATCTCGCGCGATCCGTCCGAACGAAGTCTCGGCCGTAGCGCTGCAGGCGCCGGGGGCGCTCGCCGTGTGTTGCTACACATCAGACGGGCCGTAGGCCGACTGCCTGTGCTCCAAATGGACACGGTGTGGGTACGTACACACGCGTGTCAGCGATGTGCGCACGCGACTGTCTGTTCATTACATCGAGCGCTCAACGACCTGAACTTGCCCGCTACATCTGGCTGTTTCCGCTGACAGCGAAGCGCCTGCAGCGACTTCATCGCGCAACGGTCACCATTCATGTAACAGCCCCGGGCGAGGGTCTGTCGGAACGAGCGCTGGCCGGCTGCAGGGCGCGATCCCGCTGGCCATGGTGCTCACTGCTGGGGCATGGGCCTGCACGGCAGCCGCCTGCTCGGCGACGCCGGCTGCACCGCTCTGGGTGTGACCTACCCGCACCAGACCGGCCTACGCGAGCCGCAGACCTGCCACCCACGCTCCTAACCGCCCACGCCGACTTCCTGCTCGACGCGTCGCAACAAGGCACCGCGAAGCGGGCCGGAACACGGGACGGTGCCGGTAGGCTATGTGTCAATCTTCCCCGCCTTCCTGGACGCTCCGGCTTGACCAGGAATGGCGGGCTTTTTCGTCGCGGCGGCCGTTTCGAGGGTCGCAGAGCGCCTGAGCGGGATGCCATCCCCATTCGTGTCACACCGTCGCGCGAGAGTGACGCAAGGCAGGAACAGCAGTCCTGCGCCCGACCTGACTGGAGATGGCATGACACCGAGACTTGAGCTGGACCGAATCCTCCGAGGCTGCGCTGACGATTCGTTCGACGATGGGTTACTGATCGAAACCGAGTTGGTGCCCGTCGCCGGCGTTGGGGCGACGGTCAAACCCGCGGTGTACGACGGGGGCCGTTATCAGCGTGATCGTCGCTGGGCCTCGCCCGAGGATGCGGTGCCGCAGGACGTCATCGTCATCGACAACGTCCCCTCGCAGGCCAATCGTCTCGAGGAGCAGCTCCGTCGAGAACGAGAGCGATGCGGATTGCCGGAACTTGTGTTGGACCTCTCATTAATGGCTTGGATGCCAGCACACCTCCCCCGTGAGCTCTCCAGCTATCACTGGCCTCACCGCAACGCCGATGCGTACCTTCGTGACTCGGAGACTGACGAGGGGCGGTTCGACAAGACGGAACTCGGGCGCGAGATTCTCGGGGCCACGCCATGGGCTGCTGGTCCGCTTGTCGCCTGGTTTCCGCAGTCGCTGCTGTTCGGCTTCTGGCAGTCCCATCTCGGCAAGAAGCGCCAGCAAACGAAGCATGCTCGATCGTGGGTGTCCGAGATCGTGGGCTGGCAGCCGGCCGCCCACGATACGAAGGCACTCGGGCTCAAGGGCGATCCATTGAACCTGAGTGTTGAGGAGAGTGCGATCTTTGATCCGAACGATCAAGCGGGTTGGCGTCTCGGCGACAAGGCGGGCAAGGGCGAGGAGAAAAAGAAACTGTCAGAGCTTGGTCACGGCCAGGTGCCCTTCATGCGCGACGATGAGACCGCGCCAGCAGGGGTTTCCTTCCGCAAGATCACCCAGCGGACTTCGTTGTCTTTCGCCCAACTTCGACGAGTGAGTCTCGGTAACGCGGTGCCTCAGGCTGACGCAGCAACCCGTGCGCTCGTGGCGGTGCTGGGATTGCACGCCCACGCGATGGCGTTTGGCCGAGGGTTCGCCTTGAGGTCCGGTGCCGAGCTGCGACCCGAGCGGGTTTCGGTGACGTGGCTAAGCGCAGACGGTGATGTGTCAGTAGAACTCGGCGGTGCCCAGCACACGCGGGACTTGGTGAAGACTGCGAAGGCGGCGGCGCACGATGCGTCCGTGCCATTGGACGGCTGGGACCGGGAGCCGCTGGTCTTGCGCGCCAATGAATCGCTGCGCAACGCCGTCACCTCGACATGGCCCAACTTGGACGAGTGATGCTGAGCGCGACAGTTGAGTTTCTGCTTGGCACTTACCGTGCTGATCCCGATGGCACTGCCCACACGGGAAGGCTCCAAGACGGTGAGTGGCCACCGGCTCCATCCCGCCTCTTCGATGCCCTCGTGGCTGCGGATGGGACAGGTCAGCGTTGCAGGCACACCGACGGAACCGAGCTTCAGATGCTCGAAGCGGCCCCGAGCCCATCCATCGAGGCAACGACCGCAACACACTCTCAGCGCCTAGAACCGCGCTTCGTCGTCAAGCAGGACGGAGGTTCAGTAAAGAAACAGCAGCAGGAGTATGTCGCACGCACGGCGGCGCTTGTGCGGCCGGGGGTGCGGGTCACGCCGCGCGTACCCACAGTTCGCTACTTGTGGCCTGTCGACATCGAGGATGAGCACTTGCGGGCGCTGCAAGTGCGCGCAGCGCGTGTCGGTTACTTGGGTTGCGCTGACTCACCGGTGCGAGTGCGAGTCGAGCGGCTGCCTGATGACATCTCGCTCGCATCTGAGACCTATCGACCTGATCCGAATGGCGATGCGTCCATTGGCGTGCCCACGGCGGGTCGGCTCGAAACACTTGATGTCGCGTTTGCCGAGTGGACCGAGCATGGCACCGCAGTTGGCCGCAGTCAGTTTCCTGCGCTCACTACGAAGATCTCATACCGAGTGCCGCAGGCCGGTAATCGTGATACCGCCAACGGTCGCGTTGTCGCGACTCTGGTGCTTCGATCGGGGGTCTCGGGCCGGCGCGTGGCGGCAGTGGCTGCGACCTTCAAAGCCGCCGTACTGCGGCGCTTCGAAGACACACAGGGCCAGAAGCCCCCGCAGGTACTGCACGGACACGGATTCGGCACCGACGGCTATGACCTGGCGAGATTCCTGTCG
Source organism: Acidimicrobiia bacterium (assembly GCA_022827265.1). Lineage (GTDB taxonomy): Bacteria > Actinomycetota > Acidimicrobiia > Acidimicrobiales > Poriferisodalaceae > Poriferisodalis. Next base: position 11,834 of record JAJDTF010000026.1, read on the forward strand.
TTGCCGGACGTCGGACACCTGCATGCAAGTGGTCGAATTCTCGGCGTCGCGCTGTGGCTTCCGCCTGGGTGCGGCGATGCTGTGACCGCTGCAGTGCGCGAGGTGGTGCATTCCGTTCGGCGGCTCGACGGCAGGGGCATTCACGTATCGACCGAAGCGTGGCAGGGTCAACGCAGGCCCCTCGCTGTACAACCGCGCCGATGGATCGGCCCATCACGCCGGTGGGTGACGGCGTTCCCGGCTGTGCATGAGCGGCACGTATCCCTCACGCTTGACGAAGTCGGCCGCTGGTGCGAGCACGCAGGCTTGCCACGACCGGCGGCCGTCAGGTCATCGCGCTCACCTCTTGCAACCGGCAGCGTCTCGCTGGCACCCTCAGAGGTGCATCGACCTGGCATGCCACGACGCCCGTACTCTCATGTCGAGCTGCTGTTTGACCAGCTCGTGCGCGGACCGGTCGTGATCGGCTCTGCTCGCCAGCGCGGGCTCGGTCTCTGCTTTCCCGTCGGGGACCGATCTGCCCTGCCTCGACCCCCCAAGCAGTCGTGAGCAGCACCGAGTCACCGAGGGCGGCAACGGAGCCGGTGCCTGAAATGCCGGACTTCCGCGAGTTCTACGCGGCGACGAATGAAGACCGCAGCCCGTTTCCGTGGCAGGCGAGGTTGGCAGATCGGGTTCTCGACGAGGGTTGCTGGCCGGTGGAGGTCGGCATTCCGACCGGACTTGGCAAGACTTCGTGCTTGGATATCGCCATCTGGTGGCTTGCCGCGGAGGCACATCTGGATCCGCGCCAGCGCAATGCGCCGACTCGAATCTGGTGGGTGGTGAACCGCCGGCTGCTTGTGGACGCCGCGGCTGATCACGCGCAACGCATCAAGTGCCTACTGGGTGCATCGCTTCAGGGCGCAACAGGATCGCAGCACGAAGTACTGCGCAATGTGGCACTCCGGCTCCAGCACTTGGCGGCGGCAGGCAGTTCCGAACCTCTGCAGGTCCTCAGATTGCGAGGCGGCGCTTCATTCGGCCGACCGAGCGACCCTGCTCAGCCTTCGATGATCTTGTCCACGGTTCCAATGTTCGGTTCCCGGCTGCTCTTCCGTGGTTACGGGTCCTCGCGCTCAATGCGGCCGATTGACGCGGCCCTAGCGGGTACGGACAGCCTCGTGCTCGTGGACGAGGCCCATCTTGCGGTTCATCTGATGAATCTCGTTCCCGCACTGCGTGACTGCACCCCGTCGGCGTCACCTGTGCTGCCGCACCGGCGGTCGGCACCGCAGATTGTCTCGTTGACAGCCACGGGAGACCCTGGGACCAAGCGCTTCGAACTCGACGAGACAGACCACGCCAATGAAATTGTGCAACAGCGACTTGACTCGCCGAAACGCCTCGAAATACGCAATGAGCCGAAGGGCAACCGAGCGAAGCATCTCGCCGATGCGGTGTTGAGCCAGCTTGAGCGAGCGGGCCGAGCATCATCGTGCGTCGTCTTCGTCAACACGCCCGCAGAAGCACGACAGGTGTTCAGCCGCCTTCGTTTGGAGCGTGAATCGCGAGGCTTGGATCTGCTGCTGCTGACTGGACAGAACCGTGAGCCCGACGCAGCGGAGGTCCGCCACCGCATTCTGGACGAGGAGAATGGCGCGCCTTCTGGCCGCAAGAAGCTTGATCGCGAGACGAGCCTGGTCGTCGTGGCGACTCAGACACTCGAAGTTGGTGCGGATGTCGATTTCGAGTACTTGGTCACAGAGCAGTGTGGTGCGCGTGCTCTCATCCAGAGGCTGGGTCGGCTGAACCGATTGGGCCGGTTCAGCGATTCGCGGGCGGTCTACGTGCATACGCCGCCGATGTCGAGCAGGGGCAAGACAGGCGAGGGTTGGCCCGTATACGGGCGAGAACCCGAGACGGTGCTCGCCCGGCTCGAAGAAGCGCAGGGCTCCGACAGCGACGTTGATGTGTCGCCGCGGATTGTCGCTCAGGTCGTGGGGGAACCGGGAGACGATCTTGGCAGGGCACCCGAAGTCCTGCCGGCGCTGTTGTGGGAGTGGGTCAAGACGACCACACCTCCGCTTGGAGAGGCGCCAGTCGAGCCGTACTTCTCGGGGATTGCTGAAGCCGGCTACTCGGTGTCGGTGATGTGGCGTTGCTACGTTCCACCGGACGGCGAACGGTTGTGGCCCCGCCCTCGTGATCTGGAGACCGTTGACGTTCCTGTTCTGGCGTTTCGCGACGCGATCGATGGACAGGACATCGCCAAACTGTGCCCTGACGGCGTCACGATTCAGACTGTCGCAGCTTCGCGGCTGCGACCCGGGGATACCGTGGTGCTGTCCGTTGACAGCGGGTTGCTCGACGAGTTCGGCTGGGCCCCCGACTCAAGCGCCATCGTCACAGATGTCTCGCTGACCGGATCGGGTCTGCCCATCGATGCGACAGCACTCCGTCGATACTGCGGAGCGGAGGTGTCCGATGAGGTATCGAGGGCACTGCAGCACGGCGTCGAAGAACGTGACGACGACGAGCGCGCAGCTGCAGCGGCGGACCTCATCGAGCGGCTGCGGGGCCATTCGCCGTCCCATCAGGACGAGGCCCAATGGAGTGACTTTCTTGACCGATTGCGCCCACAGCCAGTTGATGCGGACAGTGAGATCAGCCGCCTCTTGCTGCGCGATTCAGACGATCGAGTGCTGTACGACGAGTTCGACGAGGTGTCTCTCGCTCCCGAGGCAACCCAGCTTGATCAGCATGGGCAGGCAGTGGGCGCACGAGCGCAGGCGGTCGCCGTGGCGATGGGGATCGAGCCGTCGCTCGTTGCGCTCATTCGGCGCGCTGGCGACTTTCACGACCTCGGCAAAGCCGATGTGCGATTCCAGCGGTGGCTGAACGACGGTGAGCCGGTTGATCCAGTGCTCGCGAAGTCGAGACTCAGCCGGTCGCGCTGGGCCGCTGCCAGGGCAGCGGCAGACTGGCCTCGCGGGGGACGGCACGAGGAGCTCTCCGCTCGATTGGTGCGGAACTGGCTGAGCCAACAGGACACGGCCGACGATGCTGATTTGGACGAGTTGTTGCTGCACCTTGTAGTAAGCCATCACGGCCGCGGTCGGCCATTCGTCGTGCCCGTCCGCGATGGCACCTCAGCCATTGTCGAGTACCAGATCGACGGCGTCAGCGTGTCCGCCGACGCAGATCTATCAATTGCCGACTGGGAGCAGCCGGAGCGCTTCGCCCGACTCAACGATCGTTACGGACCTTGGGGTCTGGCACTCTTCGAGACCATCGTCAGACAGGCCGATCACATCGTCTCCGCAAGTGGCGAGGTTCGCTGATGTCGGTACTTGAGTGCCCCGGCCTGCCCGCCCATTGGCTTAACGGCTGGCTGGCCGCGGTCGGCACGACCGTCCTCGTCCCGGAGATGCGGTTGTCGTGGACTCAGGGCCGGTCTCCTCGAGCCGTGCTCAGCACGAACGGTGGTGTCGATCCGGTTGAAGCGCTCGCATCTGCGTGGCCGAGTCTCCAGCGCGTTCAGGACATGCCCATCTCCAAAGATCGACATGGCTGCGCGGTGTTTCCGCGCCGGCCCTCGCTGGAGTCCTTCATTGAGCGAGCACAGTTGGCGAGAAGCCATCGCGACGGTTGGACTCTGTCATCGACCCTGACCGACTTGTACGTCACAGACAGCAACCCGGCGACGGCCGAGGCCAAGCATTCGAAGCTCGATCCAGCGGGACCCGGAACAATCGGAACACTTCACGACCGACTTCTGAAGGTTCTCGGTTACGCGCAGAATGACGTCGGCTCGTCGCTTGAGGCAACAGCCAAGGGAATGGCGAGCCGTGTCGCCACCAATGGACTCGGATTCGACGCGATGCGGATAACGGCGCTCGGAGACAAATCGAAACCCCGCGTGGATCCCATCGTGGAAAGCTTGGCGTTCTTCGGCCTTGCGCTGTTTCCGGTGCGGGGTGACGGCGTATCGGCAGATCGAACTCGAGTAGCCGAGCGTTTCGCGTTGAGACAGCGAGGTTGGCACCTCGCCGACGGGGAGAGATCGCGTCGTCTGTACTGGCCTGCTTGGGATGCAGGGCTGGGGCGCTTCGGCATCGATGCGCTGTTGGATGCTTGGCGGCCGTCAGACCGCCGCAGTTGGCACCGCCTCGGCGTGCATGCAGGGTGGGCAAGTGTCGAATACAACCCACGAGGCACTGCCGATACGACGCGCGGCATCGGATCGGAAGCGATTGCATGACGGAACCCGTCGTGTTGATCTCGGCGTTGGAGCACTTCGTCTATTGCGAGCGCCAGTGTGCGTTGATCCACTGCGATGGAGTGTGGATAGATAATGCTCACACCGTTCGCGGTGCCCGTGCCCACCGTCGAGTCGACAGCGGCAAACATCGTCGCGAGCGTGGTGTGCTGACATTGCGCTCGATACCGCTTTGGAGCGAGAAGCTGGGCCTTTCGGGTCGAGCTGACACAGTCGAAATCCTTGACGGCGCGGTGTATCCCGTCGAGCACAAGTCGGGGACGCGGCACGGCCGGGCGGCGGATTTCCAAGTGTGCGCTCAGGCCATGTGTCTCGAAGAGATGCTGCACACGTCGATTCCGGCCGCGTTTGTGTGGTACGGCGGACCGAGGCGTCGCCAGCAGGTCCCGCTGACAGCGGAGTTGCGTGCTGACGTTGAGGCCGCTGTCACAGCAATTCGGGCGCAGATGGTCTTAGGAGAACTGCCCGCTGCTCCTGCCGACGAGCGCTGCGAGGAGTGTCAGCTGGAACCGCATTGTCTCCCGCATGTCACGTCGACGGCCAACGACCTCGCTCGCCGCGTCGCCGCGCAGCTCACCGCATGAAGATCCTCAGCACCGTCTACGTGACCGAACATCGAGCCAAGGTCGGCGTCAAGAGCGGTTCACTCACAGTCTCGCGTGAGTCGGGCGTTACCCGGAACCCGATGGCGGGCATCGACAGCGTCTTACTTCTCGGGCGAGCCCAGGTGACCTCTGATGCGCTCGCCCGTTGCACTCAGCGGGGCATCCGAGTGGCTGCCCTGAAGCGAAACGGAGCGCTCCGGTTCGTCTGCGGTGGTCCGAAAGGCGGCAATGTCCACCTTCGGCTTGCCCAGCACACCGCCGCTGTTGACGAGGAGTTGTCTCTTGACCTGGCGCGCCGATTCGTGGCCGCCAAGATCCGGAACTCGCGGACTGTGGTCGAGCGCTGGTCTCGCGACGCTGAGGGGATGCTGGCGGGCTTGCTGCGGAGCCGGGCTGACCAGATTCGCGAGCGCTTGTCGCGGATCGCGGATGCCCGCGACGGTGACCACCTCCGTGGCATCGAAGGCGATGCCGCCCGGCTCTACTTCGCCTGCGTGGGCCAAGCATTGGCAGAGAGCCCGTTGCGATTCGAAGCCCGCACGCGCCGGCCGCCACGCGACCCGGTCAACTCAGCGATGAGCTATGCGTACGGCTTGCTCGTCACCGAGTTGATCGGCGGCCTTGACGCCGTGGGCCTCGACCATCAGATCGGCTTTCTGCACAGAGCCCGCTCAGGCCGTCCCTCCTTGGCTCTTGACATTGCCGAGGAGTTCCGCCCGGTATGCGACCGCTTTGTTGTTACATGCGTGCGGCGCCGCCAACTGGGACCGGATGACTTTGAGCGCGTGCCCGGCGGAGCGGTGTACTTGAATGAAGCGGGACGTTCGCGCTTTCTCGAGCGCTGGGAAGAACACCGGCAACGCGCGATGCGGCATGCAGTGCTTGAGCGTCCCGTCGAACGCTGGGCGCTCCCCACGGTGCAGGCGACGCTGTTGGCGCGACACCTCCGCGGTGACCTTCCGGTGTATCCGCCGTTCGTACTCTCGTAGTTGTGGATGTGCTGGTGACCTACGACATCGCTACGGAAAAGAAGTCTGACGCGAAGCGTCTCAGGCGCGTGGCGGATCTCTGCGCCGAGTACGGCGTTCGCGTCCAGTACTCAGTGTTTGAGTGTCGGCTGACCCCTGCCACGTTGGCGAAACTGCGAGCAGACCTTGAAGACACAATCGACTGGAATCGCGATTCGATCACCCTGTATCGGTTCCGAGGATCGATCAACGACGCCCGGACGACGCTAGGTGTGGATCTCGATCATCAGACAGGCAATCCTTGGATCCTGTGACAACCGTGCGAACCCGCGGTGCTCCTTGACAATTTACTACTCTGAACTCTGGCGCCAGCCGAAATTCGCGCGCAGTGTGGCCAACCAGTGGCCACAATTGACCCAATTGTCACCGACCGTGGCAGGAGGGCTTGGAGGGGGAGTATTCCCCCTCCCTTTGTTGAGCGGCCACTACCAACATCGCTAGCAACGTTGCGAAGCACGTCTTGGAGGGGGAGTATTCCCCCTCCCTTTGTTGAGCGCTGGGTAGTGCGTCGGGTGATCTCGGTTGTGCGCACTTGGAGGGGGAGTATTCCCCCTCCCTTTGTTGAGCGCGTCGTGCGATCAGTCCGCGTTGACGGTAGGGTGGCTTGGAGGGGGAGTATTCCCCCTCCCTTTGTTGAGCGGCATTCGAGGACAAGGATGGCGAAGCGCTTTGGGTTGCCTTGGAGGGGGAGTATTCCCCCTCCCTTTGTTGAGCGAATGCGGGCATGGCAACAACGACCGACACCAACAACACAGCTTGGAGGGGGAGTATTCCCCCTCCCTTTGTTGAGCGCGCACCCGCTGGCCGCGGCAGCGCAAGCAGCGCGGCCTTGGAGGGGGAGTATTCCCCCTCCCTTTGTTGAGCGGGCAAGGGCGACGCCTGCCGCAGCGACGCCGGCGTCGGCGCTTGGAGGGGGAGTATTCCCCCTCCCTTTGTTGAGCGGCCAACGTCCAGCAGGACATGGCCCTGTTCGAGGCCATCCTTGGAGGGGGAGTATTCCCCCTCCCTTTGTTGAGCGGGCGTCGAGCACGCCGGTCTGACGCAGCCTTGGGCTGGCTTGGAGGGGGAGTATTCCCCCTCCCTTTGTTGAGCGGTCGTGGCTGTGGGCGGCATCACGGGCGCGCCCGGCACGCCTTGGAGGGGGAGTATTCCCCCTCCCTTTGTTGAGCGGTCGAAGTGATCTCCCGCACTATCGGCACGCTCGATGTCCTTGGAGGGGGAGTATTCCCCCTCCCTTTGTTGAGCGTCGGCTGCGCTGCGATCCTGCGGCGGTGAGCTGTCGGCGCTTGGAGGGGGAGTATTCCCCCTCCCTTTGTTGAGCGCGCAGTGACCCCGGCGAAGCCTTCCTAGACGACCTCGCCGCTTGGAGGGGGAGTATTCCCCCTCCCTTTGTTGAGCGGGCCATCGCGCAGCGCGGCTGCTGCTCGGCGGCAGCCGCCGCCGCTTGGAGGGGGAGTATTCCCCCTCCCTTTGTTGAGCGGGCGATGCTGGGGTGCAGCGGGGCGCTCCACAACGCGCCTTGGAGGGGGAGTATTCCCCCTCCCTTTGTTGAGCGGTGAAGGGCTCAGCCGGAAAGCTGCGCAGCGTCTGCGCCTTGGAGGGGGAGTATTCCCCCTCCCTTTGTTGAGCGTCAGGGAACGGTCGGCCGTCCACCCTGAGCGGGCTGCTTGGAGGGGGAGTATTCCCCCTCCCTTTGTTGAGCGACCCCGAATGAGCTGCTGTGCCTCAGCCTGCTCGGTCACTTGGAGGGGGAGTATTCCCCC
>JAJDTF010000005.1 GCA_022827265.1 Acidimicrobiia bacterium
CCGGTTCCACGTGATCAGATGGTTCGCAGCCGGGCTGACCGCGGTGCGCCGAGACGTCCAGCGCCGCCCCGAAGGCGCCAAGCCCCGCTTCGATCCCGACGTGTTCCGGGCACGGTTCTTGCTCATGCGCAGACCCGACACGCTCGACGACGCCGAGCGGGCACGCCTCGACACGATCTTCGCCGCCCACCCCAGGCTCAAAGCCGCCTGGGACGCGCTCGGCGAGCTGCACGGCCTCTACCTCGCCGACGACCGCGAAGGGGCCCTCGAAGCGCTCGACCGGTTCGCCGACATCTACGGCACCGGCCAGATACCCGAGTTCAGCGACGTCGTCGACACGTTCCTGGCCTGGCACGAGCAGATCCTCGGCTGGCACCGCGCCGGGCGGCCCAGCAACGGCCGCATCGAGGGAACCAACAACCTGCTGCAGGTCCTGCGCCGCAAAGCCCACGGCTTCACCAACTACACCAACTTCGAAGCCCGCGGCATCCTCCTAACCTGACCCCCAACACCGAACCAGCAGCCCTCATCCCAAAAAAACGCGAAGGCTCTTCGAGTTACGAATGCGAGGCCGCTTTCGATCACGCGACATGGAGCAGTCGGCTTGCATCATCCGCAGGTCGACCTGGTGCCGTAGTCGTTGTGAGAGTCGATGGCCGTGCGAAGGCCATGGTGGGCATCGGTTCGAGCTCAATTGAGGCACAGGCAGTCATCTGAGGCATGTGGGTAGCGCCCGCATCTCGTCGCAAGGGGTACGGCGAGCAGCTGCTTTCAGCTGGCTTCGCATGGGCCCGAGATGTGGGGCTCGATTCCCTCTCGCTCGAAGTGTTCCCCGCGAACGCCGCCGCCGTAGCTCCCTACGAGGCTGCGGGCTTTCGTCCGGTCGTCGCAGACGATGCACTGACCGACTCCAGTCAAGCCCTGACCCACTTACTGGCGGTCGACTTGCTGTAATCGGGACACGACTGAGTACTGCGAGCCCAGCGCAGAGACCAATCGGGCTCTGGAGCAGTCAGACGCTGTGGGTTGGAGGCGCTCAGAAGTACCTCGGGTTCGCAACTGTGGGGTCAGTGCCGTCGAAGAGTGCACATGCCTCTATCGATCTTGACGGCGAAGCGCTCGATGATGTCCATGCCGACGAGCACGTCGAAGCCCTCGGGCTGTCGCGGCATCTGCCCAGTACGTGCCGAAACCTCCTCCGAAGCCGGGTTCGCGGTCGAGGCTGTCGAAGCGCAGCCCCATCCAGAGCCGATATGCGGGAGTCCTGACGCTTGCGCCACCGAGCGAAGCAACCCGCTTGTAGCTGTCCGGTGCCAGCGGCGACGTTGCCGCGAGCTGCTCCACCACGCGCTCCGAAATGCCTGACTCCTGCGTGCCGGTGTCGATGAGCCCTCTGAACCGCACGCCCTCCCCGGGCACAGCCGTGGCGACTTCGATCTCGGTGACGATCTGGCTCTGGTGGATCTCGACGACCCGCTCGCTCACCCCGGCTCACCGAGGCTGAGCGCGCTCACGAACACAGGCTCCGCGCCGATCTCCTGGAAGGAGAACTCGCCTCTGCGGTACCTCTCCATGCCGGCCGCGAACGCGGACTCGCAGTCGCCGTAGATGCCGACGACCTCCTCGTCGTGCATGAGCGCGACCTTGCCGTTGTGCTCGGGTTCGAGCTCAGCGCGATGTCGCGCTTCGTACGCATCAAAGTTCTTGAGAGCCTGAGTGGCCATGGATGATCTCCGCGTCTGTGAGGACTCGACTGGCGCCCAGCCGGGCGCACGCGAAGGTAACTCCAACGATACGCGCGCCCATCCTTGTTTTTCTGTGACCTCAGATCCTTCCTCGCGACCGATTGGCGCGAAAGTGATGCGCCGGCTCATTTGAAGTTCAGCGTGTAACAGTGCAGGGCTCGGGCGGCATCTGCAAGGCTGCGGCCCATGAGTGAGCAGCTTCCCGGGCATGTTGACGATCCGGTGATGTCCCATAGCGAGTCGATCGACATAGACGCCCCGCCGCAGAAGGTGTGGGGGATGGTGACGGCGCTGGACCGCTACGGCGAGTGGAGCAACGAGAACACCGGCGGGTACTGGCGCAAGGGTCCCGACGGCGTGCCCGGCACCGGACAGGTCGGCGACATGTTCGTCGGCATCAACCGGCTCGACGGCGAGGAGTGGAAGGCCCCCGTCGAGATCATCCGCCGAGTCGAGAACGAGGACTTTGCCTTCGTGACCGGCGGCCTCGAATACAACATCGTCCTGTGGCGCTACCAGCTCGCGCCGAACGGCGAGGGCACGACATTGACCGAGACCTGGACGCTGCGCAAGCTTTCCCCGCGCATGGTCGAGTTCGGGCAGAAAGAGCTCGACTACCGTGCCGGCAACGCCCGCGCCGGCATCCGCGCCACGCTCGCAGCGATGAAGGCGGCCGCAGAGGCGTAACGCCTCTGGAGGCGGCCGATCAGCCGGGGATGCCGATCATCTGCGCGGTCGCGTGCATGTTCACCAGGCGGTCGAAATCGACGAATTCGCTGAAGCCGTCCTCGGTGATGGTGGCCCGGTAGTCGTCCCAGCCCTGCGGATCGCGGAAGTACAGCTCCGCCATGCCTAGGTAGGACTCGTTGGCGGGATCCTGGCTGTGGTTCACCACGTAGCGCAGCCCGCCGATCTCGCCCATGACGCCCCGCACGTTGGGCGCGTGCACCTCGAGCCAGTGGCGGAACGCCTCGTCGTAGTCGATCCCATCCCGGGCTGGCACCAAGAATGACACCTTGAAGAAGCCCGACCGCGTCGCCGGGAACGGCTCGTTGAGGGTGTTCGGCACGACAGGCAGTTCGCCGTCGATCACCACGTACTCGGTGGTTGCCCACCCCACGTACGGCTGAGCCTTCTCCTGGAACGTGTCTCGGGGCACCGTGCCGTGCGGCTCGGGCGGATTCGGGATCGCCCGGTCGAACCAGAGCTGCGCCATGCCATCCCAAGGCACGTCTTTGCCGGGCCGCTGATCGAACAGCGTCGCGATGTACTTCGTGGCGTGGACCTTGCCGTCGGCGGCGGCGCGCTCCTGGCCGGCGATCACGTCGGGCATGTGATTCTTGAACCAGTTCGCGACCAATTCGTCGCGGGTGGCTTCGGGCCGGCGCTTGATGAGGAAGATCATCTTGGCGCCGGGTGTTGCTGCGATGGCCGATGACATCAGTGCCTCCTGGGCTGCGCTAGTCGGGCGGATGCCGCCCTGCCTGCCGCGATCCTGCCACCTGGCCCCAGCCGCCGCAGCGCTGCGCCGTTGCGACGCGGCCATCACCCGATTTGGTGACCCCTAGTCGGAGAGTTCAGTCGTCAGCGCCTTGGCGAGCAGTTCGTAGTCGTCGGGCTGATTGTAGAGGTGGGCCGAGATGCGCAGGACGCGGTCGGGCGGCGCCGGCCAGGTGAACACCGGCACCTCGATGCGGTGGCGATCGCGCAGCGCCGCCATGAGCGGGTCGAAGATCGCCGAGCCCGAGTTGCCGGCCGGCGGCAGCGGAACGCTGGCTATGGCGCCGATCATGTCCGCCGGCGCCGGCGGGGCGATGCCGAGCGCTTCGATGAGCACGTCGCGACCGGTCAGGCAGAGTTCGCGGATTGCCGCCTTCACCCCCGGCCAGCCTTCGGGGTGCATGGCCTCGACCGCGGCCAGGGCATCGGCGATGGTCAGCCAGGCCGCCGGATCATGGGTGCCTGTCCAGTCGAACTGGGCATGCAGATGCCCGCCTTCGGACGGCCAGCCGCCGTTGTAACCGTGGCTGACAACCGCGTGGTGCATGCCGTTACGCCGGTCGGGTCGCACCCACAGGAACGCGGCGCCCTTTGCCGAGCACATCCACTTGTGGCAGTTCGCGGTGACGTACGACGCGCCCAACGCCGTCACATCGAAGTCGATCATGCCGGGCGCATGGGCCGCGTCGACGAGCACCCGAACATCGGGCTCCAACCGCGCCACCAGCTCGCCCACCGGCATGACCAGGCCCGTCGCCGAGGTGACTGCGTCGATGAGCAGGATGCGCGTGCGTTCGGTGACGGCACTGAGCACGGCGTCGACCACCTCGCTGCGGTCGCCGAGCGGGAACGGCACTGCTGCGGTAGTGACCACGGCGCCGGCACGGGACGCCGACACGACCGCCGCATTGGCGCACGCGTTGTACTCGTGATCGGTGACGAGGATCTCGTCGCCGGGCGACAGGCTCGGCTCCAGCGAGCGGAGCACCGAGTTCACGCCCGTCGTCGCGTTCGTGACGAACACGAGTCCTGCGGGGTCGGCACCGACGAACTGCGCCACAGCCCGCCGCGTGTCGTCGAGCCGCTCCTGGTACTCGCCCTCGAGGAAGAACCGGGTCGGGTTGGCCTCCATGCGGGTGCGGATGGCCTGCTGCGCGTCGAGAACTCCCGCAGGAGTCGCGCCGAACGAGCCGTGATTGAGATGCAGCACTTCTGGGTCCAACAGCCATGCAGTCACGCAGCGCACGCTAACGCTGCGCCCCGGACTGACATTGGCGCAGCTCGTGGCCGGTGGGCGTGCCCGGGTGATGACTGCATTCGAGCCGCAGGCCGCACTTGCCGAATACGCCCGCCATAGCTCGTGGGCGTTCCTCGTGCCCTCGATGACCGCCGCAATTGCCGAGGTATGGCGGGGAGCTGGGCGACCGCCGCTGGAAGCGCTGCGGTACCTGCTGTCTGCAGGTGCGCCCGGACCGATGTCCCTGCTCGATGAGGCGTTCGACATCTTCCCGAATGCGGAGATCACCGACGGCTATGGGTGGACCGAAGCCGGCTGGGTGACCTACGACATCAAGGACCGCTCGGCGCTCGTGCCTCATTGTGTGGGAGGGCCGACGCCGGGCTCAGTGATCAAGGTGGTTGACCCCGAGACCTGCGAGGAGGTTGCTGACGGCGTTGCCGGGGAAGTGGTCGCCATGTCGGTGGTGCCCTTCGAGGGCTACCTGGGACGGCCCGAGGCCACAGAGGCGGCGCACACCCCCGATGGATTCGCCCGCTCGGGCGATATGGGCATCATGGCCGCCGACGGCCGACTGGCGATTGTGGACCGGGTCAAGGACATGATCATCAGCGGCGGCGAGAACGTGTACTGCGCCGAGGTGGAGCGAGTGCTCGTCGAGCATCGGGACATTGCCGAAGCGGCCGTGGTCGGACTGCCCGACGAACGCTGGGGCGAGCGCGTCGTCGCGGCCTTGGTGCCTCACGAGGGCAGCCGGCCCGAACCGGCTGAGGTGATTGCCTTCGTGCGCGACCGGCTCGCCCACTACAAGTGCCCGAGGGAGTTGATGGTCGTCAGCGAGCTGCCTCGCAACGCCATGGGCAAGGTGCTCAAGCCGCTTCTCGCCCAGCAATTCGGCCCGGACGCCCAGACGTCGGCCGGCAGCACCTGACACTCGCCGCCGAAAAACGCGCTTCGGGCTGGCCTTCAGTGGGACGGCTATGCGGACTCGGGGTCGTCCTGCGCCCAGAACTCGCGGAGGCGTTCTCGGTCGCGCTCGTACCGCTGGGCCCGCTCTTCGATCTCCTGCATGAGCGCATCGAACTCTTCACGAGTGGGCGGCGTCGTGAACTTCGAAGCCGGCATCGTGAAGTGGCGCGGCGCGCGGCGCGGGAATCTCGGCCCGCTCGGATCGCTGGAATCAGTGGTCATGATGCCTCCGTCGGCGGGGGCGTGATCCGGCCGTACTCCGACTCGTAGTTGCCGACATCGTTCGACAGATTCCGGACGATATCGAACATGGCAGTAGACGGAATGCCCACGTTCGTGGCCGACTGCAGCGCCCCTTTTTGCCGCTGGACTGCCTGAAGCACCGCTCACGCGAAGACAGCAGAAGGCGCAACCCTGCCTGCGCTCAATGGAGTTCAATCCCGGCTCAGCAGCTCGCAGGCTGCGCCAGCCCAGATCGGGCTGGCCTCGATGTAGGCGCGGATGGCCGGTCGAGCGACCGGCGTCGCGCCGAACGAGTCGTGATTGAGATGCAGAACCTCGGGGTCCAACAGTCACGCAGTCGCTGCGCCGCTGACCTGCTGTTAGCTCTCCGAGGCAGGCAATCCCAACGCGACGCTGCGGTATTGCATTGGCGCTATATGCCAAGATCGTCCCCGGCGATGACCGGTTCTACGAGACCTCGGTGCCGTTGGCGGGCCGTCTCTACGACGCATACCTGCATGAGCTGCGCCAAGAAGGGCTGATCGAATGACGGGGCACAGACCATTGCGGGAGCTCACCGAGCACCTTTCGCCCGAGCAGCGCGACCGCATCGAGACGCTCAGCCGAGAGCTGGCCGCCGGGATGCCCTTGCACGAGCTTCGCCGGGCCCGTTCGCCGAGCGCCGATCGCGACATCTCGTGAGCGCCCACATCAGGGTGGCAGCTTCGCCAGGGGGGATTTTTAAGGATCTGCGGCGTTTATAACGAAATCTCTTATAAACGCCGCAGATCGTTATAATCAGGGCGTGGATCCCGTGCGAAACCCGTACAGCCCGGGCGCCGGCTCGCCTCCCCCGGCGCTTGTCGGGCGCGACTCCCATCTTGACGCATTCGACATTGCCGTCCAGCGGCTAGGCATCGGCCGGGCAGCGAAGAGCCAGATGCTGACCGGCCTGCGGGGTGTCGGAAAGACCGTGCTGCTGCGCGAGTTCGGCCGAACGGCCGAATCCCACGGCTGGACGCACGTGCCCACCGAGGCCACGGAGGACCAGCGCTTCGTCGAGTCCATGGCCGCGCTCGTCCGCAAGGCACTGCTGCGGCTCTCGGCGGGCCGCCGCGCCACGGAACGTGCTCGGCGGGCACTGGGCATCCTGCGCTCGTTCTTGGTGCGATGGAATCTGCCCGACGGGGGCGAACTCGCACTCGGATTCGATTCCGTTCCGGGCTTCGCCGATTCGGGGGCGCTCGACGACGACCTCGCCGGACTCTTCGCTGCTCTCGGCGGCCTCGCCCGAGAGCGGCACACCGGCGTCTTGTTCACCGTCGACGAGGTCCAGTACCTCAGCCGAGACGAACTCTCAGCGCTCATCGTGGGCCTTCACCGCGTCAGCCAAGACCAACTGCCCTTCATGATCGCCGGTGCCGGCCTGCCGTCGCTGCCGGCGCTGGCAGGCGAAGCCAAGTCCTACGCCGAGCGCCTCTTCAGCTTCCCCGTCATCGACAGCCTGCCTTCGGGCGAAGCCAGCGAGGCGCTGAGCGCGCCTGCCGCAGAAGAAGGCGTCGACTGGCAGCACGACGCGCTCGCGCGCATTGTCAACCTGACAGACGGCTACCCCTACTTCCTGCAAGAGTTCGGCAAGCAAGCTTGGGATGTCGCCGACGGCCCCGATCAGATCACGATCACCGATGTCGAGGCCGCCATCCCGGTGGCCGTTCACGAACTCGACAGCGGCTTCTTCCGCGCGCGCATCGGCCGCACCACCAACAACGAGCGCGCCTACCTCGCCGCGATGGCCTCTCTGGGGCCAGGCCCGCACGGGTCCGGCAAGGTCGCCGCAGCCATCGGCAAGACCACTACCCAGGTCGGCCCGCACCGCGACGCCCTCATCAAGCGGGGTCTCTGCTACTCCCCCAGACACGGCATCATCGACTTCACCGTCCCCATGTTCGATGAGTTCATCCGCCGCTGGACCGCCTGACGCACCACTCGCGCAAGCAGACATCCGGTCCTGCTGCCGCTTCCAGCGCAGCGACTCGCCGCAGCGGCGTGATTCGGAACTGGAATCCGGCGCGAACATGTTGACCGGACACGGGAGACGTCCACGGGAGATGTCATGAAGAAGCTGCTCGTAGCGAATCGGGGTGAGATCGCCATTCGTGCCTTCCGGGCGGCAACCCAGCTCGGCATCCGGACTGTGGCGATCCTTCCCGTCGAGGAGGAACGCAGCGGGGCGTTGCACCGCATCAAGGCCGATGAGGCGTACGTCATCGGCACCGAGGGACGGCCCGTGCGGGCCTACCTCGATCATGAGGCCATCGTGACCAAGGCAGTCGAGGTCGGCGCCGACGCCATCTACCCCGGCTACGGGTTCCTGTCCGAGAGCCCAGATCTCGCCGATGCGTGCGCAGCGGCCGGCGTCACCTTCGTAGGGCCCAGCGCCGGGGCGCTGCGGCTGACCGGCAACAAGATGCGGGCTCGTGAGGCGGCCGAAGCCGCCGGTTTGCCGGTGCTGCGACAGTCGCCGCCCGTCGACGATGACGCTGCCGAAACCGACATCACCGACGCTGCGTCAGCAATCGGCTTCCCGCTGTTCGTGAAGGCCGCATCAGGCGGCGGCGGCCGCGGCATGCGGCGCGTGGAGCGCCCCGAGAATCTGGCCGAGGCGGTCGATGCCGCTCGCCGTGAGGCCCACAGCGCCTTCGGCGACGGCACGGTGTTCCTGGAGGAGGCCATGACCGACGTGCGCCACATCGAGGCGCAGGTGCTGGCCGATGCCAGCGGCAATGTCGTGCACCTCTATGAGCGGGACTGCTCGGTGCAGCGGCGCTTCCAGAAGGTGGTCGAGATGGCGCCCGCGCGCGACCTCGGCCCAGCGGTACGGCAGCAGCTGCTCGCCGATGCCGTCCGATTCGCTGAGGCCATCGGCTACGTCAACGCGGGCACGGTGGAGTTCTTGGTGGAGCCC
>JAJDTF010000123.1 GCA_022827265.1 Acidimicrobiia bacterium
CCCAGCGTCGCCAAGAACCCCTCCTCCTCCAACAGCTCCCCCACCATCACATCCACATCAAAAAACGAACCCTGACCATCAGCAGAACCACGCACCCCCACAGTCTCCCGCGCGCCAACCAACAACGCGAGCACCCAACCACCGACTTTCCGACCAGACTCCTAGGCCACTCACGCCACCCATGCTGTCTGCGCGTGGCTTGCGCCGCCCGTGCAGTCTGCGTGTGGCTCACGCCACCCATGCTGTCTGCGCGTGGTTTGCGCCGTTCGTGCTGTTTGCGCGTGGCTTACGCCACGCCGAGCACGTCACAGATGAACGCCAGGATGAACGCCTCATCGCGCCAGGCGTCGTAGCGGCCTGAGGGTCCGCCGTGGCCGGCGCCCATCTCGGTGCGTAGCAGGATCGGTTTGGTCGATGTGGTGGTCGCCCGCAGCTTGGCCACCCACTTGGCGGGCTCCCAGTACTGCACCCGCGGGTCGGTCAGCCCAGCGGTGACCAGCAGGGCCGGGTGGTCGGTGGCCTCGACGTTCTCATAGGGCGCATACGACCTGATCGTCTCGAACGCCGCCCGGTCGTTCGGGTCGCCCCACTCGTCGTACTCGGTGACCGTCAGGGGGATGGCCGGGTCGAGCATCGTGTTCAGCACGTCCACGAAAGGCACCTCGGCAACCACACCGCAGAACAGCTCCGGGTGGCGGTTCACCATCGCCCCCATGAGCAGGCCGCCGGCGCTGCCGCCCCGGGCGCAGATCCGGTGCGGGTCGGCCCATCGGTCCGAGGCCAGGTGGGCGGCACAGGTGGCGAAGTCGTCGAAGGTGTTGTGCTTGTTGGCGAGCTTGCCGCCCTCGTACCAGGCCCGCCCCAACTCGCCGCCGCCGCGCACATGGGCCATGGCGAACAGCACGCCCCGATCCAGCAGCGACAGCCGGGCCGTCGAGAACGACGCCGGCATGCCGATCTCGTAGGCCCCGTAGCCGTAGAGCAGGCAGGGCGCGGGCCAGCTGATTGCGCCCGGCTTCCACACCAGGCTGATCGGCACCGCCGTGCCGTCGGGCGCCGTGGCCGTGATGCGCTTGGTTCTGTACGCCGTCAGGTCGACATCGCCGAGCACCGGAAGCTGGTCGAGCAGCTCCCGCTCGCCGCTGTCGAGGTCGAGCTCGAAGATCGACGGCGGCGTCACCATCGAGGTGTAGCCAAACCGGTAGCGGCGGGTGTCGAATTCGGCATTGGCCCCGCCGCCCGCCTCGTAGACCGGCTCTGGCATCTCGATCTCGAACGACGGGCCAAGCCCATCGAGGCCGGCATCGCCGCGGCCTCGGGTGCCGGTACCCGAATCGCCGGTACCCGTGTCGCCAGCAGGTGTGCCGCCAAGTTGTGATCGCGGTGCGTCGTCGGTTTGGCGCCCGGCGAGGGAGGCGGCGGCTGTGCTGTCGGCGTCGTCACCGGTGATGTGAACCCGCAGCCGGACCAGACCGTCCTGGCGCTCGTGGATCACGACGAAGTCTTGGAAACAGTCCAAGCCGTCGATGCGGGTGCCGTCCCGGGCGCCGATGAGCTCGCGCCACGTGCTGCCGGCGTCCGTAGCCGGTGCATCGCCTGCGCTCGGCACGGGCGCCTCCACCAGCCGGAAGTCCAGTGCGCCGTCGTTGGTGACGATCAGTAGCCGGTCGCCCTGATGGTCGAGGCCGTATTCGATGCCCTCGGTGCGTGCCCGCACCACCAACGGCTCGGCAGCCGGCCGGTCGGCATCTACCAACCGGTGCTCGGAGGTGATCTTCGACTGCGAGCCGATCACCACGAACTGCTCGCTGCTGGTAGCGCCCACGCCCACCCAGAACCGCTCGTCGTCCTCCCGGTAGGCCTCGACATCGGCGGCGGGGTCGCTGCCCACGACGTGGCGGATCACCCGGTTGGGACGCTGGGCATCGTCGGTGCGCACCACGAACAGCGTCGAGTTGTCGTTCGCCCACACCAGCCCGTAGCTGAGCTCGGCGAGCCCGCATCCCGCAGCGGGCGCATCGGGGCCGTCCAGCACCTCACCGCTGGCGATGTCCACCACCGTCAGCGAGTACTTCTCGTCGCCGTCGGTGTCGGTGGTGTAGGCGAGCAGGCGGTGATCGGGGCTGACGGCCAGGTCACCGACGGCGAAGTACTCGTGGCCCTCGGCGAGGTCGTTCTCGTCGAGCAGCACTACCTCGTCATCGTCGCTGCCGCCCCGGGGCCGCCGCACATGGATGACGTACTGCAGCCCCTCCACCGTGCGAGCCCGGTACTCCCAGTCGTCCTTCGGCGTCGGCAGCGACTGGTGGGTCTCCTTGGTGCGTTCCTTGATCTCGCCGAAGATCTGCTCGCGCAGATCGGCCAGGTGGGCAGTCGAGGCTTCCGTGTAGGCATTCTCGGCTTCGAGGTACTCGCGCACTGCGGGGTCGTCCCGGTCGCGCAGCCAGTGCCAAGGATCGTCGGTCTCGGTGCCATGCGCGCGCCGCACATGCGGCCGCTGCTGTGCCACCGGACCCTGCGTCATGAAGCCCGCACCGTACCCGCCGGACTGTGCCGAGCATTCCTCGTGCCCAACCGACCCTCCGCAGTGGCGGCGTGCCATCGGCCTTCTCGTTCGACGGCAAGATTGGCGAGACGACTGGTCCGCAGAAACAAACTTGCCCGCAGAAACATACCATTACGCAGAAACATACTGATCCGCAAGATCAGACTGACGACACTAGACTCGTCTGCGAAGGCGCCTACGTTGAGCAGCGTCCGGCGAGAAGCGCCACCGGTGCGTTGCCTGCCGGAAGGGAAGAGACCAGCGTCATGACCCGGCCGATCAACCCGTTCTCGCCTTCGTTCGGCGTCAGCCCGCCGGTGCTCGCGGGGCGCCGTTCGGCGCTGAGCGACTTCGAGACGGTGTTCGGAAATGCGCGCAGTCCCAGCAACGCCACCCTCATATGGGGCCTGCGCGGCACCGGCAAGACGGTGCTGCTCAACGCATTCGAGGACCGCGCCGCAGCGCACGGCTGGCTGACGGTTTCCAGTGCTGCGGCGAAGCCATCGGGGCTCCTCGACGACATTTTTCGCAAAGCGAGCCGCTGCCTGGCCGACTTCGAAGCCGAGCACGGCCGCCCGCAGCGACGAGTGGTGAGCGGATTCTCGGTCGGGGGCGTGGGTGTTCAGACCGAGTCGGCACCCCAGGTCGGCACCCCGCCTGCCGCCCAGCACGACCTCGAGTCGACGTTGGAGGTTCTCGGCGATGCTCTCGCTGAGCGCGGCGTGGGGCTGCTGATCACCATTGATGAGCTCCACGCTGCCCCGGTCGATGAGATCAGGCAGTTCGGCAGCATCTTCCAGCTCGTCTCGCGCCGCCCCGAGCGCCCGATCGCCTTCGCGGGCGCTGCCTTGCCCGAACTGGAAGACCGGTTGATGGCGGGAGAAGCCGCCACGTTCCTGCAGCGCTGTCATCGTCACGAGATCGGCAATCTCTCGATCTCCGAGGCAGAGGTCGCACTGCGACAGCCGGTCGTGGAGGCCGGCGGGCAGATCGACGATGCGGTGCTCCAGCTCGCAGCCGACGCCTCGGGCGGCCAGCCGTACTTGATCCAGCTGGTCGGCGCCGATATGTGGGACGAGTGCGCAGATCCGGTGGCCGGCATTGCCGCCGAGGAAGTCGAGCGAGCCGTTGCACGCTCCATCGAGAAGTTCGGCGCGCATGTCTATGCGCCGGTGTGGCGACGGCTTTCCGATCTCGACAAGCGGTTTCTCGTCGCGATGCTCGACGACGCCGGCTCCAGCGCCATCGCAGACATCGGTGCCCGATGGCAACACAGCAGTCGCAGCCTGAGCCGGTACCGACAACGGCTGCTCTCGGCAGGTTTGGTCACCTCGGTCGGACATGGACGAGTCGCATTCGTGGATGATGCGGCGCGCAGCCACGTCGCTCGACAGGCGGCTGCGGAGGGCTGGGTCGAATCCGAGTAGCGGCACGCTCGTACGGGGCCGCTCGAATGTGCGGCGGTAGCGTGGCGGCGTGCCGATTTATGCGCTTGGCGACCATGTGCCCGACATCCACCCCGACGCCTTCGTGATGCCCGAGGCGATCATCATCGGGCGGGTGACGATCGGCCCTGAGGCGTCGATCTGGTCGGGTGCAGTGCTGCGTGGCGACGACAACGACATCGTCGTGGGGGCCGGCAGTTCGGTGCAGGACAACGCCGTGCTTCATGTGACCGAGCAATGGTCGACCACCGTGGGGGAGCGCTGCACCATCGGCCACCTGGCGCACATCGAGGGCGGTGTGGTTCATGACGAGGCCCTGGTGGGCACGGGAGCGATCGTGCTGCACGACGCCGAGATCGGCGAGCGAGCGCTGGTCGGCGCCGGCGCCGTGGTGCCAGGCGGCATGAAAGTCCCGCCGGGCACCATCGCCGTGGGCACACCCGCCAAGATCCGCGAAGGCGTCGACACGGCCCCGCTCATCCTGCCCGGCGTGCAGAACTACCTCGACCGCCGAGTCCGCTACATGGGCGAACTCCGCCGCCTCGACTGATCCGCTTTCAACCGGGTCGGCTGGACCAACCCGGCCAGCTGTCAGCTAGTCCTCAGTCGGCGGTTGCGAGCCCGGCGCCGGGCGCTGCGGCAGCGGCCTCGGCGGGCATCCCGATGCCGAGGAAGCCCTCGATGCGTGCCAGCCGTTCTTTGACGTCGGTCACGTCGGCGCGCAGCTCGGCGATCTCTCCCTTGAGCTCCTTGCGCAGGTTGTTGATGGAGCGTTGCTGGTGCCAGATGAGTGCCACGATGCCGACGACCAATGTGACGAATTGTGCAATGTCCATCGCACTCACGCTCCCCACGTCCTAGAAGTTACCACGGCACCATATTCGGCATTGCCGGGCGAAGCACGAGAATTAATAGAACATACTGAAATCTCTGACACGCCAGAGTCGAGTGCTCGCATTCCACGGCTGCCCTCGGCGCTGCCAATCCGGCGGCGGTAGCGTCACGGCCCATGAGCATGGGAAGCATCGACCTGGGACGCATCGGCATCTGGACGGGGGTGCTCGACGCACTGCCGTCGGCGCATGGCGTGGACTTCGTGGCCGAAGTCGAGGAACTCGGCTACGGGGCGTTCTGGATCCCCGAGGCCGTCGGGCGTGACCCGTTCGTGGCCGCCGCCCGGCTGCTGGAAGGCACCAGCACCATCAAGATCGCCACCGGCATCGCCAACATCTACGCCCGCGACCCCATGACGATGGCCAACACGCTGCGCACCATCGACGAAGCCCACCCCGGACGGTTCCTGCTGGGCCTCGGCGTCAGCCACCACCATCTCGTCGAGTACATCCGCAAGCACGACTACTCCAAGCCGCTCAGCTACATGCGCGAGTACCTCGAGCGCATGGGCAAGGCCCGGTTCATGGCCCACGGCCCCCAGGAGCTGCCCGAGATCGTGCTGGCTGCGCTCGGCCCCAAGATGCTCGAGCTGTCGGCCACCGCCACCGCCGGGGCCCACCCCTATTTCGTGCCGCCCGAGCACACGGCGGTGGCCCGCGACACCATGGGCTCCGACGCAGCGCTGTATCCCGAGCAGATGGCCATTCTCGACACGAACGCCGACTCGGCCCGTGCGTTGGCCCGCAAGAACATGGCCATCTACCTGGGATTGCCGAACTACGCCAACAACCTGCTGCGGCTGGGCTTCACCGAGGCCGACCTCGACGGCGGCCCCGACGGCGGACCGTCCGACAAGCTGGTCGACGCCATCGTGGCCTGGGGCACCGAAGATGACGTCAAGGCCCGTGTCGACGCCCACTTCGACGCCGGCGCCGACCACGTCTGCGTGCAGGTCCTGGCCGGTGACCCCCCAGCAGCCTTCGACGGCTGGCGCCGCCTCGCCCCCGCCCTGCTCAGCTGACCGCTTCGGCCCTGTCAGCAGCCGGCGGCGTCGCGCAGGCGGCGGCATGCTTGTTCCATGCGGCCTTCGCTGAGCTTCGTGACGAACCTGCGGAAGAGCGTGCACTCGATGGTGTGAATGTTGTCGAAGCTGACAACGCAGTCGCTGGGCACGCCGTCCTCGGTTGCGGTGAGTTCGAGCTCGGACACCAGCCCCCGCCGTGTCCTGGTGATCACCGCGACCACGACGGCGCCGATTCGGTCGGCCACAGGGTCCCGGGTGAGCACGAGGACCGGCCGGTCGCCGTCAGGGGCGCGGGCGAACCAGACCTCACCGCGTTGCATCGAGCCAGTCGGACCAGTCTTCGGCTGGCCCCCAATCGGCTACTGCGGCGAGCGCGAGCTCTTCGTCGGTCAACGGATGGGCTTCGTGCAGTGCAACCTCATGCTCGGCGGCCAGCCGGGCGAGATGGCGGCGCAGCGCGTCGCGCATCAGCTCGGAGCGCTCGACGCCGAGCCGTTCGGACCATTGCCGGATTCGGTTGGCATCTTCCTCATCGGCTCGGAAGCTCAGCATGGTCATCGTCATACGATCAACTCTATTTCGTATGACAGAGAGCGCGAACCCCCCGGCAGGTCCCCGAGACCGTGGGGCGCGCTCAGCGGTGGACGGTGAATGCCCTTTGGCGGTCGCGTCCGTAGCGATAGACGGCGAAATCGGTGTCGAACGAGATGGCCTCTTCGATGCCGTGGCGCTCCATCACGGCCCAGCTGGTGCGGTCGACGAGCGAGAAGTCCTGGTCGCTGAACTCGCTGCCGATGCGCAGCGCTGCACTGATGTCTTGTGGTGTGGCAGCCAGTACCTCGGCGAGTCGGCCTTCGACGATGTTGCTCACGAGCAAGTCGGCCGCATGACGGTTGGTGCGGACGCGAGCGAGAGACCATGTCTCGACAAGGACGTGGTCGGTGGTCGTCAACCGGCCGGCATGGATGCCCAGCAGCTCATCCGCCCGCCCATGCCAGACGTCGGCGTTGGACCCAACCGCGAACCAAGCGCTGGTGTCGACAAAGACCGGTGTCACGCGGCGTTCAGTCGAGGGCCTCGCGGGCCTTGACCCGCTCGTCGTGCAGAGCTGTCACGGCTTCGCCGATCAGGCGGTGCTTGTCGCGGGCCATATCGGTCGGCCCGCCGCCGTCGCCCAGAATGCCGGAGATCGACGAGATGTCGGCGGCCGGCGCCCTCGAGCGTGCATCGTCTTCGCGGATCAGGTCACGTATGTACGCAGACACGCTGATGCCCCGCTCGCTGGCTCGACGCTTGGCGGCTGCGCGAAGGCCAGGATCCAGAACGATGTTCGTCGGTCGCGTCACAAGCTCAGCCTAGACCGGTGTTGCGCATATTGCGCAACGCAATTTGCTCAGTCGTTCTTCAAACGTAGTGACGGCGGCACCAGATCCTGGATCCACTTTCGACGGCTAGTGCGCCCGCGCTGGGTTGACCTCTGCCGCGAGATCAGTAGTCCTGGTGCGACCAGAGGTAATGCTCGCTTGATGCGAAGATGCCGGCCGGTGACCACTCTGCTGAGAAGCGGAAACCCTCCAGGATGTTGTCGAGGGCGCTGTCGTCGGGGTTGTCGAACACCGATTCGCCAGGCTCGTTCGCCGCGTAGGCGTGGTAGGTCCCGAGCAAGGCGCCATTGCCCGTGTCGTGGACCCGCAACGTGCCCGATCGGTTGCCGTCGCTGTGAACAACGGCCTGGCCGTCAGGCGAGAAGCCGTGGAAGCGCAGGTAGCCCTCAAGTTCCTCCGGCACCGCCAGCCTGACGATCCGCTTCGCTTCAACATCTGCAATCACGGTTGCGTACGTTGTGTCTCGATAGTCGCCGAATTCGAAGTCGTAGAGATCGACGTCAGAGAGCAGCCGGGTGCCGTCCGGCGTCCACGCCACGTCGTCGAACCGAGCCCGAGTCTCGAAGATGTCACTGAGGGGCAATCTCCAGATGGTCCCGTTGTGGGTATCCAGTACCAAATATGTCCATTCGGGACGGCCACGGCGGGATAAGCCATGTTGAGCGAGCGGCAGGTACCGGCCATCGGGCGACCAAAGCCTGCCGAACGCGTCTAGGCCGTCGAGCTCCACGGGTCGAGGCGGCGGTGCGCTGACGTCGTACAAGTAAAACCGGCTGTCCCCCGAACCGGTGTATCCGCAGCTGGCTTGACTGCTCACAGGCTCGTACGACGGGGAGGCCACGAACGAGACGTGACGCCCGTCGGGTGCAAGACTGAAACCGGAGCCGGAATAGCTGCCAGCGACGAGTCCGTCGTGCTCTAGCGGCACTGAGTGCCCGCGCTGCAAGTCGACGATGTCAGCTTCGACGTGCGGCACACCGAACGGTCGCTGCTGTTCGGGTGACAGGTGGTGACACGGCTCTGCCAGCAACTCGATGCTCTGCACCGAGTAGAGCAGCCTGCTCTCGTCCGACAGCCAGTGCTGCGCGATGTGATGATGCTCGTCTGACTGGTTGCGAGTGATGTGCGCCACATTGCCCGTCTCGGCGTCCACGGCGAGCAGTGAGTGACCGGCGTGCATCCCGGTCGGCGCTCGGAAGACAAGGAAGTTGCTGCCGGGTGACCATGTCGGGTCGTATCCGCTCAGGCTGTCCTCTGTGACCGGGCGGGGCTCAGGACTGCTGACGCTGTACACCGAAACCGAGGGCAAGCCGATGCCGTCGTGGGTGCAGCCCCAATAGAAGAAATGGTGGATGTGTCGCTCAGGTGCGAACTCGTAATCCTGGTAGCTCTTGATGGCGATGAACCTGCCGTCGGGCGATGCCAGGAGCGGCTGATCGACGAGGTAACCGTTGTGCGGCAAGGGGTTGGCGAGTCCCGTCGCGACGTCGACTAGGTGAGCCCGCTGTTGCGGAACATTGCCGCACTCGCTGCCGAACTGTCTGGGTTCGGCGAAGGCATATGCGCGGGTCGGATCATCCGGAAACTCCGGCGGCACAGGATTCTTGAGTTGTGCGATGGTCACGTGGGTGTAGATGAGGCGCCGACCATCGGGCAGCCAGTCGGAGCTCACGACGTGGTGGGTGTCGTCGGTGGTGTTGTGAGTGAGCTGCTGCACTTCGCCGGTGTCAACGTGAAGGGCGAACAGCGAATGTCTCGCATAGTCCTCAGCGGGGGCACGGAACACGATGTACTTGCGATCCGGCGAGGGCAGGGGGTCAACCCATGTGTCTTCGATTGGGCGTCGGTACCAAGAGGGGAATGGTGATTGGGGCCGAGCCGTACCGCTTCGCAGGTCGAGTTCGTAGGTGCGCCGCGTACCGCCTTGGACGGTTTCGCGAAATGCCCAGACGCCGTCCCTGACGCCCTCGTAGACGTACGGCATGCCATCTCGAATGCCGGTGAATGAAATCACCGACCCGTCAGCAGTCCATTGCACATGGGTGATGCCGTCGAAGCCGGCGTCGAGCAGGTAGCGGGTGGGCTGGTGGTGTTCGTCGAGGACGACGATGTGCTGGCCGTCGCCGTCGGGATTGTCTGCGACGGTGGCCATGCGCACCGGCGGGCGCTCGATGACTGTGGGGTCGATGGTGACCTCGTCGCCGATGAGATGCCAGGCCGGCTCGATGCCGGTGCGGTGCCGGTACAGGTACATATGATTCTGGCTGACTGGCGCGAGCCCGTCGGCATCGGTGAACAGCAGCGGGATGCATTGGGGACCCAGCAGGCGGCCCGCAGTCAAGGCGAGGCGGGGCTCTTCAGCCGGCACCAGGCCGATGTTGTCGATTGCCTCGTCGGCACAGCGAGGAGACTCCGCCAGCAGGTCCATCGCCAACGTGGCGGTGTGGTACCGGTCGATGCCCGCCAGCCGGGTCACCTGCGCACCAGCGGTTTTGACGGCGTCTTCCACCGCTGGCGTCACAGCTGCTTCGCCGCCGACGAGCACCGCATGGCTGACCTTGTGCTCGGTGAGATACGTGGCGATGCGCGGGTCGAGCGCATCGGACGCGGTGAGCAAGAGCGGGAACGGTCCCGCGGCGGCCAATGGCCCCAGGGCCACGGTGTCAGCAACGCTCTGATCGTCGGCGATGATCACAGTGCGGCCGAGTTCTCCCATCTCCGCGGGCAGGCCCATTCGTTCAGCCACAGCGACGGACGTCCCGATCGGGTCGGTGCCGTGAACACGTTCGGTGTTGCGGGGCAGCATTCCCAGCCCGTACAGCACTGACGGTTCGTGGTTCGGAAGCACATCGGGGCTGCCCACGATCACGACCCGGCGCACGCCAGCAGAGCGCAGGAATGCGACCAGATCAGGCCGCGCCGTCCGAGCCTGTAGCCCGCCGGGCGGCACCAGCAGCACCGGCGCGTCCAGCGAAGCGGCGAGCGGGCCCGCTGCAGCGGCTTCGGCCCAACTCTCGCCCGGTGAGAGCACTGCCCATTCCGAAGTGCCACCTGCCGGCGCTACCAATGCGCCAGCCATTTCGATCGACATCGCGTAGGGATCCGAGCTGTCGTACCGCACCACCTCCACAGCCGGTGCGGTGTCGTCCGGATCTGCCTCGGTGGGCTGCGGCCCAGGTGCTCCTGTATCCCCGGTATGGACCGTTGTCGCTGGCTGGTTCACGCTCTGGCCGAACGATTGGGCCCCAGCCGGAGCGCCCAACGGCAATGTCGCCAAGAGCACGGCACTCCACGCCGCCAGCCGGCCCCCTCTCGGCATGAAGCGGACGCTAGTTGACATGAGGAGTTCCGCACCCGCGCGAGCGCTCGGCGATATGCATGAGCTTGCGGGCATGACGGTCAGGAATTCCACACCTGCACGAGGACTCTTGCGGCCTGGCCGGTCGCTGTTCTGCCTATCGACAGTCACGGCTACGGCGTTAGGCTGAACTCATGACCGACATCGCCGAGCCAACCGTCGGAATCGACCTCGGCAAGTACAAGCTGGGGTGGAGTGACGAGGAGGACTACGTCTTCAAGCCGCGCAAGGGCTTGGACGAAGAGATCATCCGCGAGATGTCGAGTCTCAAGAACGAGCCCCAGTGGATGCTCGACTTCCGCCTGCGCGCCTACAAGACCTTCCTGCGCAAGCCCATGCCCAACTGGGGCGGCGACATGTCGGAGATCTACTTCGACGACATCTACTACTACATCAAGCCCACCGAGGGCCAGGTCGACGCCTGGGAAGAGCTGCCCGACTCGGTCAAGGACACCTACGAGAAGCTGGGCATCCCCGAGGCCGAGCGCAAGTACCTCGCCGGGGTCACCGCCCAGTACGAGTCCGAAGTGGTGTACCACCGCAACCGGGAAGACCTCGAGGCCCAGGGCGTGCTGTTCAGCGACATGGACTCCGCCGTCAAGGACTACCCCGAGATCGTGCAGCGCTACTTCGGCACAATCATCCCCCCGGGCGACAACAAGTTCGCAGCGCTGAACTCGGCCGTGTGGTCGGGCGGGTCGTTCATCTACGTGCCCCCCGGCGTCGAGGTGGAGATGCCGCTGCAGGCCTACTTCCGCATCAACGCCGAGAACATGGGCCAGTTCGAGCGGACGCTGATCATCGCGGACGAGGGCGCCACGGTGCACTACATCGAGGGCTGCTCGGCGCCGGTGTACACCACCGACTCGCTGCACTCGGCCGTGGTCGAGCTGGTGGCGCTGCCCGGCGGGCGCATCACCTACACCACCATCCAGAACTGGTCGAACAACGTGTTCAACCTGGTCACCAAGCGGGCCGCTGCCTACGACGAGGCCCACGTGGAATGGATCGACGGCAACATCGGATCTAGGCTCACGATGAAGTACCCCGCCGTATATCTAATGGGGCCGAAAGCCTCGGGCGAGGTGCTGTCGGTGGCGTACGCCGGCAACGGCCAGCACCAGGACGCCGGGGCGAAGATGGTGCACGCGGCGCCCGAGACCACCTCCAAGATCGTGTCGAAGTCGATCTCGAAGGACGGCGGGCGCACCACCTACCGCGGCCTCGTGCGGGTGGAAGACGGCATGAGCGGCTGCCGCAGCCACGTGCAGTGCGATGCGCTGCTGCTCGACCAGGACAGCCGCTCAGACACCTACCCATACCAGGAGATCGGCTCACGTGACGCCGAGATCGGCCATGAAGCCACGGTGTCGAAGGTGGCCGACGAGCAGCTCTTCTACCTGATGAGCCGCGGCCTGTCGGCCGAGCAGGCCATGGGCATGGTGGTGAACGGCTTCATCGAGCCGGTGACGCGCACGCTGCCGATGGAGTACGCCGTCGAATGGAGCCGGCTGATCGAGCTTCAGATGGAGGGATCGATCGGCTGATGCGCAGTCCAAAAGACTTCTTCGCCCCGCTGGCGCTCGGGGCGCCTGCTCCGCTGCGCGAGATCCCGTTCCGGCCGTCTCGCATGATCCACTTCTTCGACCCGTCGAACGAGCGGATGCGGGCCAAGGTGCCCGACATCGCCCCCACGGTCGACGTGCTGCTCGGCAACCTCGAAGACGCCGTGTCGGCCGGCAGCAAGGACGCTGCCCGGGCCGGGCTGATCGAGGTGGGCAAGGCGTGGGAGCGCGGCCACACCCAGCTCTGGACCAGGGTGAACAGCCTCGACTCGCCGTGGTTCCTCGACGACGTGTGGGCGCTGTGCCACGAGATCGGCGACAAGCTCGACGTGATCATGGTGCCGAAGGTGGAGGGCCCCGAAGACATCCACTACGTGGACCGGCTGCTGGCTCAGCTTGAAGCCCGGGTGGGCATCGAGCAGCCGCTGCTGGTGCACGCGATCCTCGAGACCGCCCGCGGCGTGGCCAACGTGGAGTCGATCTGCTTGGCCAGCCCTCGCATGCAGGGCCTGTCGCTCGGGCCGGCCGACCTGGCAGCCGACCGTCGCATGAAGACCACCCGGGTGGGCGGCGGGCACCCCGGCTACCTGGTGCGCACCGATCCGGCGCCCGACGGCGACGCGGGCGACGATGCTCGCACTGCCTTCCAGCAGGATCTGTGGCACTACACGCTGGCGCGCATGGTGGACGCCTGCGGCACCGCGGGGATCCTGCCCTACTACGGGCCGTTCGGCGACATCGCCGACCCCATCGGCTGCGAGGACCAGTTCCGCAACGCCTACCTGCTGGGCTGCGTTGGCGCGTGGAGCCTGCACCCCAGCCAGATCGCCATCGCCAAGCGGGTCTTCAGCCCCGAGCCCGCCGAGGTGGCGTGGGCGCAGCGGGTGGTGACCGAGATGGGCGACGGCACCGGCGCCGTGATGATCGACGGCAAGATGCAGGACGACGCGACCGTGAAGCAGTGCCGGGTGGTGCTGCAGCTCGCCCGTGACCTGTCTGCGGCCGACCCTGAGCTGGCCGCCGCCTACGGGCTCGAGACCGCCTGAGAGAGTCTGGACTCCATATGAGCGCAGCCGCCGCCATCCCCCTGCCGCGCCGATCGGTGCTGTACATGCCGGCGGCTAACGCCCGGGCGCTGGAGAAGGCCAAGACCATCGGCGCCGACGCACTGATCTTCGATCTGGAGGACGCGGTGGCGCCCGACGCCAAGGAAGCCGCCCGTGAGGGCGCGTGCGCCGCCGTGTCATCGGGCGAGTACGGCTACCGCGAACTGACCATCCGCTGCAACGGGCTCGACACCCCGTGGGGTCGCGACGACATCAGGGCAGCGGGTGCAGCAGCCCCCTCGGCCGTGGTCATCCCCAAGGTGTCGAGCGCCGCACATCTCGCTGCCGTGTCCGACCTGCTCGACACAGCGGGCGCCCCCGACTCGGTGCGCATCTGGGCGATGATCGAGACACCTGCAGGCATTGCCCATGCCCGCGAGATCGCCGGCTTCGAGCGAACCGAAGCGGTGGTGATGGGCACCAACGACATGGCCAAGGAGCTGCACGCCACCATCACGCCCGACCGGGCTGCTCTGGTGCCGCACCTCGCAACCTGCTTGGTGGCCGCCCGGGAAGCGGGCGTCACCGCTCTCGACGGTGTCTACAACGACATCCGTGATGCCGACGGGTTCGCAGCCGTGTGCCGCCAAGGCGCCGACCTGGGATTCGACGGCAAGACGCTCATCCACCCCAGCCAGGTCGACCCCGCCAACGAAGCCTTTGCGCCGAGCCTCGACGAGCTCGACTTCCACCGCCAAGTGATCGAGGCATTCGAGGCGGCGGTGGCAGATGGCCGTGGGGTGGTGACCGTAGACGGCAAGATGGTCGAGAATCTTCACGTGGATGAAGCCCGGCGGGCCATCGCGCTCGCCGACGCGATTTCGCAGCGCTGAGGGAGGCGGCTGCCATGCCGATGCGGACGAACTGCCGTCACTACGAGAGCCGGACATATCCCAACGGCGACACCGTGCGCAAGTGCAACCTCGATCTCGCTCCCGAGGCCCCGTGGCGTTGCCCGGAGGACTGCCCGTCGTACTCGCCCCGGCGTCTCGATGCCGGCTGGCAGCACGGCTCGCTGGGTGTGCGGAACTTCGCCACTGAGCCCGAGAGCGTCGGCGTGGACGACTCCATCGGCGACCTCCTCGACGCTGCCGAGGACATCCTGAACGAGGCCGGTCCGCGAATTCTCGAAGAGGTTGCCGCGGAGCAGTCCCGGCCGAAGGGAATTCGGGCGAAGGCACGCAAGCGCAAGGCGACGAAAAAGGCCAGGCGCGCCCAGCGCCGCCGCGACCGCGATGACCGCAAGGACGGCGAGGTCTGATCACCGCTCGCACCGGGCCGCTGCGGCCCGCTAGGCCCTGACGGGCGCGCCGGTAGCCTCCGCTGCGTGTTCAGCCCCGATCTCGCCGACGCACTCGACGGCTCCGACGCGTTGACCAAACGGCGTCGCGCGGCAGCGGAGCGGGCGGTTGCAGCGGGCCAGCCGTCGTTCACCGAAGAGGTCTGGCGTTACACCCCGATCGACGATCTCGACCCGGCGCGATATGAGTTCGCGGCGCCGGGTGGCGCTGCGGGGCCTACCGGCCTGATGAGCGCCGTCGACGACGGTGCTGCAGCCGTCGTCCACATCGCCAACGGTGCCGTCCTCGACGTGTCGGTGCGAGCGGACGGCGTCCGCGTGGACACGCTCGGCGACGGTGCCGACGACCTGATCGGCACGGTGGCGCCCGAGGGCCCGGATGCGTTCGGCGACTGGAACCTGGCGCTGGCGACAGCCCCGGTGGCGGTCAGCATCGATCCGAATGCTGTGGTCACCGGTCCGATCGTGGTGCACGTCCACACCGATGTCGAGGGGCTGGCATGGTTCCCGCGGCTTGTCGTGATGGCCGGTCGAACCAGCCAGGCCACGGTGATCGAGCATCACACCGGTGGTGACGCACTGGCGCTGATCAGCCCGCTGACCGAGCTGAGCGTGGGTGATGGGGCACATCTCGGTCACGTCACGGTGCAGGAGCTGGGCGGAGCCGCCTGGCAGATCGCCAACCTCTGCTCGGATGTCGGCCGCGACGCCAATTTGCGGATCGGTCATGTGGCGATGGGCGGCGACTACGCACGGGCCCGCATCGGAACCGACATGACCGGCCGGGGCGGCCACAGCGAGATCGACGCCGTGTACTTCGGCCGTGGCACCTCGACGCTCGACTTCCGCACGTTCCAGACTCACATCGCGCCGCACACCACATCTGCCCTGCTGTTCAAGGGAGCGGTCGACGACTACGCCCGAGCCGTCTACACCGGGCTGATCCGCATCGAAGCCGACGCATCGAATGTCCAGGCCGATCAGACCAACCGGAACCTGAAGCTGTCGCCGAATGCGTGGGCCGAGTCGGTGCCGAACCTCGAGATCGAGAACAGCGACGTGCAATGCAGCCACGCTTCGTCGATCGGGCCGGTCGACGCCGACCAGCGCTTCTACCTCGAGAGCCGGGGTGTACCCACCGACGTGGCCGAGGCCCTCGTGGTGCGCGGGTTCTTCGACGAGGTGCTCGATGTGTTGCCCTCTGAGCAGATCTCGGCATCGGTGCGTCAGCGCATCGACGAGCTGGTGTCAGACGCCGATTTCGCGGCGGCGCTGTGATGAGCCCGACCGCCATGGACGGTGCCTCTTGCCAGCGACGCAACCAGTTCGCTGAGGCCGTGCGATGAAGATGTGTGCCCGCGAGGTCGCGCAATGAGTGCAGCGAATGACACCCGCACCGTTGTGCTGTGCCAGCGTGACGACCTTCCCGACGGCGAAGCCCGCCGCTTCGACGTCGAGGGTCACCGCATTGCGCTCGCGCGCATCGGTGACGACTTCTACGCCATCGGCGACCAGTGCAGCCACCAGAACTACTCGCTGGCCGACGGCTGGGTGTGGCCCGACGAGTGCGCGCTGGAATGCCCCCAGCACTCGTCGAGCTTCGACCTGCGAACGGGCCGGCCGAACTGCTTCCCCGCCACCCAGCCAGTGCCGGTGTACGAGATTCGCACCGGCGACGACGGCGTGGCGGTGGTGCTGCCATGAGCGACAACTCCGCACACACGCTGCGTATTGAGGGGCTCTGCGCGTCCGCTGGCGGTCAGGAGATTCTCCAGGGTGTCGATTTGGAGGTGTCCTCTGGCCGGGTGCATGCGGTCATGGGGCCGAACGGCTCAGGCAAGAGCACGCTGGCGCACGTCGTGATGGGCCGCCCCGGCTATGAAGTCACGGCAGGATCGGTCACCCTCGACGGCGTCGACGTGCTGAGCCTGGCGCCGTGGGAGCGGGCACAGGCCGGGCTGTTCCTGGCCATGCAGCACCCGACCGAAGTGCCGGGCGTCTCGGCGGCCCAGGCACTGGCGGAGGCGCTCGCGCTGCGGGCCGGCAACGACAGCCCGGGTGCCGACCAGCTTGAGCGCACCCGCAGCCTGCTCGAAGCCGAGGCGGCCGCCGTCGGGCTGAAGGCCGAACTGGTGGCCCGGCCGCTCAACGTCGACATGTCAGGCGGCGAGAAGAAGCGCAACGAGACGGTGCAGCTCGCCGTGCTGCAGCCCCGCATCGCCATCCTCGACGAGATCGACAGCGGTCTCGACATCGACGCGCTGCGCGCCTGCGCCAACCGCATCGAGGCGCTGACCGAAGCGGGCTTGGGAGTGCTGGCGATCACGCATTTCACCCGGGTGCTGGAGTACCTCCGGCCCGACGAGGTCCACGTGATCGTGGATGGCCGCATCGTGGACTCGGGCGGGCCCGAACTGGCCGAGGCGCTCGAGGCCGACGGCTACACGCCGTACCTGCCCGAAGAACCCGATGCCGGCGTGGCAGTGTCCATCGGCGGGCTCGGCAGCACCCCGGCTGTAGGAACGGGGGCGTCCGCTCCGGAGGATCCATTTGCCGATCCCTGGGCAGACCCGCTCGACGAACTGGGCTGAGCGGCGCTGAAACTCGCTTGACGCCTGCCCTGACGCGCGCGGGATATTGATCTTTCGATGTACTCGCCGGTTGGTGTTGACTGGGCACGGGGAAACCTGGGGAGGGTGAACCGATGGCACGAGAGCTGTTGACGCAGGACGAACTGACCGAACTCGCCGCCGAACTCGGGGCCTGGGACGTGTCGGGCAGCGAATTGCGCCGCACCTTCCGCTTCGGGAACTTCGTGGAGGCGTTCGGATTCATGGCCGCCGCCGCGATGATGGCCGAGAAGATGGACCACCATCCCAACTGGTCGAACGTGTACAGCACCGTGGAGGTGGTGCTGAACACCCACGACCGCGGCGGCGTGACCGAGCTCGATGCGGCGCTGGCTCGTGCGATGGATGGCCTAGCAGGCGCCGCGGGCTGACTGCCGCTCGATGCGACTGCCACGCCTGAAGCGGCGCGCGAAACCCGACCGCTCCGAGCAGCCCGCGCCCGCGCACGTCGTGGAGGGAACGGTCGAGTCGAAACCTGGCGTGCGCCGGATGCTGCACCAGCTCTTCGAGTTCTGGGTGCGACTGCGACCTGCGAGGGTCACGCTCGGCGTGCGCGGGCTGGTCGTCGACCACAAGGGCCGTGTGTGCCTCGTGCGGCACACGTACCGCGACGGCTGGTTCCTGCCCGGCGGCGGCGTCAAGACTCGCGAGGCGCTGGTGGAGGCGGTGGCGCGGGAGCTGCGCGAGGAAACCGGCGTTGTCGTGGCCGAGACGCCCCAGAACGTGCTCGGCGTGTACTCCTCACGCCACGGCAACCGCAGCGACCACATCGTCGTGTTCGTGGTGACCGACTGGCGCGTCGAGGAATCGGTTTCCCCGGAGATCGCCGAGGTGGCCTTCTTCCCACCCGGCGAACTGCCCCCAGGCACCACACCAGGCACCTCACGCCGCATCTCCGAATGGATGACCGGAGTCCCCCCCGGCCACCGCTGGTAACACGCGCTCGCCCGGCGCAATGTCATGAGCACGAGCTCGAATTGAGTGAGGGTTGTAGCTTCCGGCAGCCGGATAGGTCCTCGCCAAGTGTCTATTTGGTCGCGGAGGCGCAGGAAGCGACGCAGTGGCGCTGGAGGCGCACTCGTCTCAAGACTCGACGCGCAGGATCTGTTCGTCTTCGAATGGCGGCGGGATCAGCTCTTCGTACATCGCCGGATCAGGCTTGAAGACGCCCACTGCTCCGTCGGCACGCCGGTACAGCACCCCCGTGCCGGTCTGGTGCGCCACCAGATGGGCCCGCTTGGCTGCGAGCTGCATCGCGTGGGTGACGAGTTCAACCCAGTCCTCATCGCCGTTCGTGCCGTTGTCGCTGGATCTCAGGCCGTTGCGGGCCGGTTCAGTGCTGCGGGACGGTGCTGATGGCATGTGTGGCAAGGTCGGTGCTCCTGCCGATGGGCACTGGGGTGAAGTGTAGGCCGTCGAACTCGATCCACTCGTCGACGGCTTCGGAATACAGCTCCCGGAAGTTCCGCAGGCCCTTCTCGAATCGCTGGCGAACCACCTCTTCTGGTACATCGTGGCCGCCTTGTGACACTCGCAGACGCACTCGCTCGACGGCGTCGTCGGCCGACGGCAGCGAGCGGAACAGCAGCGTGACGCGGTAGCCGTCATTGCGCCACTGCGTGATCCTGCGCAGGTAACTGCGGCCCGACAGCGTGGTCTCGAAAGCGAAGCTCCGGCCTTCCGTTGCAAGCCGATCGAGCTCAGCCAGCATCAGGCGACCCGCCCGGTAGTCGGAGAGCAGGGCCGTCCCCGACGGCAGGTCTGCGGCGATGCTGTCGGCATTGACGAACGGCATGCTGAGCGCCAGCAGCTCGAGATACGTGCGCGCGAACGTCGTCTTGCCGGCACCGTTGGGACCGGCGATGATCAGTATCTCCTTCCGCATCGAGCGACATCACCTCACTTGATCTGACAGCTAGATGCGGGGGGTGCGAGGGGGGTGGCCCATGAGGATGCGGCCGTAGGCCTCCAGGGCTGGGTCGAGCGCTGTGATGGCGTGCATGTTGATGGCCTGCAGGTCGGCTTGGAGGCGGCCGATCCGGTTGGAGTCGCGCACGCCGCGACCACCGGTGGCCAGATAGAGCGTCTGGACGGCTTCCAGGCAGCGGCGCACGCCGTATGCGCAGTCGAGGCGGACGCGTGCCCGCAGCGGCAACTCCAAGGCCTCGTCGTTGCGTGCGGCGTCGATGAGCAGCTCTGCGGTGCGTCGCATCAGCAGCTCGCCCTGATCGACCAGCGCGTGGGCCTCGGCGAACTGGCGGTGGGTCAGCGGCCAGTCGGTCTGCAGCACGTCGACATGGCTGATGACCTTGCCATCCACCTCCTCGGCGAACGCGGCCAGCGAGGCGCGTGCGGCGCCCAGGGCCGGCGGCACCAGCGCATAGGCCAGCGTCGGCATGAGCGAGCTGCGCTGGATCCAGCCGACGTTGCGGGCCATGCCCGGCGTCTGGCCTGACGCCAGCACGTCACCGCGGATGAACCGGTGTTCGGGTACGAAGGCGTCCTTCACGACGAGGCTGCTGCTGCCGGTGGCCCGCAACCCGTTGGCGTGCCAGTCGTCGAGCGCCGAGACATCCTCGGCCGGCAGTACGAACATGCCCGAGACCTGCCCATCGCCCTCAGGAGACGGGAAGTGGCCGCCCAGGATGACCCAGCCGGCGTGATCGATGCCCGAGCCGAACGGCCAGAAACCGCTCATCTTCCAGCCGCCGTCGACGGGGGTGGCGTCGCCCCGGTCGACCAGCACACCGGCCACGTAGATGTCGGGTCCGTCGCCGTAGATCTCCTCCTGGCACTCATCGGGCCAATGGCCCACCAGCCAGGCATGGGCGTTGCCCACGCACGAATGCCAGGCAGTCGAGGGGCAGCCCTCAGCCAAAGCCGCATTCACTTCGAGGTAGGTGATCCAGTCGAGCTCCTGGCCGCCGTTGGCGCTCGGCTGGCCGATCGTCAGCAGCTCGGCGCCACGCAGCTCCTCGATGACGTCGGGCTCGACCCGCCGAGCCCACGGGTCGGCCGTCGCCCGCGCAGCCAGCTTCGGAGCGAGCTGGCGCGCCCGCTCGACCAGTTCGGCACGCCGGTCGGCCTCTCCAGACACCGTCCCCATAGAAGCAGGCCCCGCAGACACAGTGCAGACCTAGCAGCGCGAGCGGGCGAGCCGATACACCTGAGGGCTCAACCTGCTTCGGCCGTTTCGTCGAGGCCGGTGGCGAGCGCGTTCCAGCCGAGGGTGGCGCACTTGATGCGCACGGGGAACTTGACCACGCCTCGCAAGGCTTCCAGATCGCCCAGGCGCAGCGCCTCGTCGTTCGAGCCGCCGGATTCACCGGTCCCAGCTCCGTCGAGTGCTTCGCTCCCGTCGCCGCCGATCGACTCCTCGTGGATCGACATCATGGCCTTGAAGGCCCGTGTCAGATCGCGGATCTCGTCGGTTGTCTTGCCGATCACCGCTGCCGACATCATCGACGCGGAGGCCTGGCTGATCGAGCAGCCGTAGCCGCCGACTCGAAGGTCGGTCACCACGTCACCCTCGACCTCAAACGTCAGCACCACCTCGTCCCCGCAGAGCGGGTTGAATCCCTCGCTGCGGTGCGCCGGCGGGCACTCCAGCTCGCCGCGATTGCGCGGGTTGCGGTAGTGGTCGAGGATGATCTCCCGGTACAGGTCTTCGAGCCCAGCCATCGGATCTTGCTTCGTCCCGGTCCGTTGCCTCTAGCGGCCGAACAGTGCGCCGACTTCGTCGAGCGCCTCGGCCAGCGAATCGATGTCGGAAGTGTCGTTGTACACGTACAGCGAGGCCCGTGTGGTGGCAGTGACGCCGAGGCATCGCATGAGCGGCTTGGCGCAGTGGTGACCGGCACGCACGCACACGCCGCTCTGGTCGAGCACCTGGGAGATGTCGTGCGGGTGCACATCGCGGTACACGAACGACAGCACGCCGCCGCGCTGGGCCGGCTCGGACGGCCCGTGCACGGTGATGTCGTCGCCGTGGCGGTCGGTCAGCGTCCGCAGGGCGTAGCCGGTAAGGCTGACCTCATGGGCTCGCACGGCATCCATGCCCAAGCCCTCCAGGTATCTCACCGCAGCCCCGAGGCCCACGATCTCGGCGATCGGCGGGGTGCCCGCCTCGAACTTGTGCGGCACCGTGTTGGGCCGGAAGCCTTCCTTGGTGACGTCGAGGATCATCTCGCCGCCGCCCAGGAACGGCGGCATGGCGTCGAGCAGCTCCATGCGGGCCCACAGCACGCCCACACCAGTCGGCCCGCACATCTTGTGCCCGGTGAACACCATGAAGTCGGCGCCCAGCGCCCCCACATCGGTGGGCAGGTGCGGCACGTACTGGCTGGCGTCCACGCTGAGCAGCGCGTCGGCGTCGTGAGCTGCGGCGGCGAGGCGGGGGATCGGGTTGAGCGTGCCGAGCACGTTGCTCATGGCGGTCACCGACAACAGCTTCGCCCCGTCGAGCAGGCGGTCGAGGTCGGTGAGGTCCAAGTGACCGTCGTGGGTGATGGGAATCCAGCGGATCTCGAAGCCCCGCTCGGCGGCCA
>JAJDTF010000102.1 GCA_022827265.1 Acidimicrobiia bacterium
TGTAGCCGCGGGTGCGGTAGAAGGTCTCCTGGGTCTCGCAGCGGCCGTTGCGGTACGTCTCCCCGTTCGGGCACGTCGGGCTGGCCAGGGTGATCTTGCACGAATAGGCCGTGCCGTGATCGCCCGAGTCGACCTGCAGCACACCGGCGCTGCACATCCATGTGTAGCCCTGCGTCTCGTGAAACTCGACCTGCTCATAACAGCCCGCAGCCGGCGTCGTGCGATAGCTCTCGCCGTCGACAGTGCACTGCGGCGGATCCACCGCGATGCGGCACCAATAGCTGTAGCCGGGATCCAACAACGTCGACACCAGCGCGCCCTGGCTGCACCTCCACTTCGCGTCGCGCTGCTCCACGGTGACGGTGCGGCACCGGCCCTCGTGCAGCGTCTTGCCGCCGGCGCAGTGCGCCGGTACCGTCTTCTGGCAGCTATGAGACGGCCCCAGCTCCCCCAGCGCCGTGACCACCACGTAGCCGTCGTCGGCCTGCGCGCACACAAGATCGGCCGCTGCGTGCTCGACCTTGGGGGTCTTGCACAGCCCCCCGTCGAGCACCATGCCCGCCGGGCAGCTCAGCCCCGCCGCCCCCTGGGACCCAGCAGCCCCCGCCTCGCCCGCAAAACTGTTCCACCCCACCCCGAGCTCCTCGGCGCCGTCGCCGTCGACATCGCCACGCTCCACCCACGGCACCGCCCCCACCCCCGACACAACCGAGACCGCCACCAGCGGCGCCACCAGCAGCCGAGCGGCCCAGCCCAGCCGACCCACACGCCACGCACGGGCACCGCCGCGGGGCGAGAAACCGCTGCTACTGCCCCCCCCCCCCGATACAGGCTTTCGCGGCGGCGGTGCGGGTCATGAGCGGCGCAACGTAACCCCCCACAGCACCACTGTCAACAACCCAGACCTTGTCGGGCACGGCAGCCGCTGTGCCCGCAATGGCACAGACGCCGATGGGTGACAGGGCCGAGGCGACGGCCGAAGCCGTGGGGGCAGCGGTGCCGGAACGGACGCGCCGGCGGCTGCCGCGCGCAGCCAAGCGCGCCCTTGTCGCACTCGCCGGACTGGTCCTGATGGCCGCCAGCGTCGCGGGGTTCTGGACCACTGCCGCCGCGTTCGACCAGCGCATCGCTGTGGCTGTCGCAGCCCGGGACCTTCCCCGCGGCCATGTGCTCACCGCAGCCGATCTCTCCTCGGCCGAGGTGCAGCTCGGCGACGTCCCCCATGTCGCATGGACGGCCGACACCCCCGGCGTGCTGTCCGGGCTGGCTGTCGGGCATGCCGTGCCAGCGGGGTCGCTGATCGGCGCCCATCTGCTGGTCGAGCCGTCTGTGGGGGCGTTCGGCGACGCGCTGGAAGTGGTGGTTCCGGTCGACACCAGCCTGTCGCCGTCGGGCGTGCACGAGGGCGACACCGTGCTGCTCATCGACCCCGGCGTCGCGCCGTCCCATCAGCAGCCCGGACGGCGGCGGTCGGTAATCCGCTCGCTCGCGCTGGCCGGATTCGACGGGTCGTCGATGCGGTTGTTCGTGCCACCTGCGGAGTGGGTGTGGTGGCGGGCGCTGCCCGCGGAGCTGGGCGCTGCGCCGATGGTGCTGCCGGTGCCGCTCGGCGGCGATGCGGTCCTGCTCGCTGCGGCGCTGGACGGGCTGTGGGCGGCAGGTCACGAGGCTGCGATAGCTGAGC
The DNA here is from genome assembly GCA_022827265.1 of Acidimicrobiia bacterium. Classification (GTDB taxonomy): domain Bacteria; phylum Actinomycetota; class Acidimicrobiia; order Acidimicrobiales; family Poriferisodalaceae; genus Poriferisodalis. The sequence continues at coordinate 1,685 of JAJDTF010000102.1, forward strand.
TGAGTCCGTTCGGCAACGATTGGCGTGCTCAGGCGATGCCGGGCCGGCTGGAGGTCATCACCTCGCTCGACTTGAGCCTTGCGCCGTCGGGCGTCGCCGAGGGCGATCTGGTGCTCCTGGTGGACCCCGGCGCACCGCAGGGCGACACCGGCGGCGGGCGTCCTCGATCGGTGCTGCGCGCTGTGCGGCTGGATCACTACCGCGACGGAAAGATCGGCGTGTGGGCCGAGCCCGGCGAGTGGGTGTGGTGGCGGTCACTGCCAGAACGGCTCGGCGCTGCCCCGATGGTGCTGCGGGTGCCAGACGGCAGCGACACCGATGCCATGGCCGCCAGTCTCGATGAGCAGTGGCTGGCCGCGTGGAAGCAGGGCTGATGCTGGCGGTGTCCATCGCTGAGACGCAGCGACCGGACGGGCCCGGGCTGGACGCTGGGGCGTTTGCGGTGCGGGTTGCGCGTTCTTGGGCGCAGGCCGGCCGTGATGTGCTGCTGGTGGACGCCGACGCTCATGGCGCCGGTCTGGCTAGGCGCATCGGCGGTGCGTGTCGCTTGGCGCTGGACCCTGCTCGGCGAGGTCTGCCGACTCTGATCGCCTCTCGCGCGCATCTCTGCGCCGAGACTGTCGCCGGGCATTGCTGGCAGTTGCCGACGGGCGGAGGCGGTTCGGTGCATCTGCTGGGGGCGCCGGCTCATCCGCAGGGCGCGCGGAGGTCGGCTGCGTGGCTGGCTGAGCGGTCGACGCATCTGGGGGCGCTCGGGTCCTGCCGGGCGGTGGTGGTGTCGATGCCGGGGTCGTTCGTGGATGCTTACGGGGCGCTGAGTGCGGCTGCGACGCATCGTGTGGTGCTGGCCGGCGCGCCGGGAACAGCACCGCCCGGCGGGGTGCGGGCCGTGCTAAGCGCGTTCCGGTTCCGTTTCGGCCCCGACCCGGTGACGCTGCTGCTCGACGGCGGCAACGACGTACGCGGGAGCGGCGGCGGGATCACGACTGCCGCTGAGCGGCGGGTGCTGGGCTGGGTGGGCCCGGTGCGTGAGGCAGCGCTGTTGGGAGGGCGAGTGCGGCGGCGAGACCGGGCGCGGCTCGCTGCGGTCGATGCTGTGGCGGCTCGCTTGTGCGAGCCGTCGGGTTCTGCTTCGGCTCTGGTCACGGGGGCGGGCCGGTGAGCTTGGCTTGCGAGATCTGGGGCGAGGTGCAGGGGTGCGTGCAGGAGTTCCGGTTGGGCGCGACCGGATCGCTGCCCGAAGTGGCGGACAGGTGTCGGCGGATGGCCGGAGACATCGTGCGCAGGCGCGAAGCAGAGGCTCTCAACGAACGCGGCGAAGCACTGAGCGACGGCGACATGGCGTGGCTGGATGCCCGGCTCGAGGCGCTGCTGGGCACCGGCCCGCTCGAGGCGTTCCTGCGCCGCGACGATGTGGAGAACATCTGGCTGTTCGGCCCGCACCTGGGGGTGCTGGGCCTGTCGGGCGGCCGTCAGGAGCCGATAGCAGGGCCGTTGTTCGCGGATGCCGACGAGATGATCGGGTTCATCGCTCACCTGGCGGTGACCCACGGCCAGACCGGCCGCCGCTTCGACACCTCTGCCCCACTGCTCGACTTGCGGCTGCGCACCGGCGAGCGGGTGTTCGCGGCGATGGAGGTGTGCGGCACGCCGTATCTGACGGTGCGCTGCCATCGCCATCGGCTGATCCGTCTCGACGACTTGGTGGAGGGCGGGTCGCTGAGTGCCGATGCGGCTGGGTTTCTCGCTGCGGCGGTGAAGCCTCCCGCGCCGGCCAATGTGCTGGTGTGCGGGGCGCTGGGGTCGGGCAAGACCACGCTTTTGCGGGCGCTTCTGGGCGAGATCGGACCGCATGAGATCGTGTGCACGCTCGAGCAGACCTTCGAGCTGTTCCTTGACGACACGCACCCCTACACGTTCGCAGCGGAGACCCGCGAGGCCAACAGCGACGGCGAGGGCGAGATCACCATGGAAGAACTCGCCCGGCGGTCGCTGCGCTCGGGCGCGGACCGTGTCATCGTCGGGGAGCTGCGCGGTCCTGAGGCGGCGACGTTCCTGTCGGCGTGCGGCACCGGCTCGGACGGCTCGATGGCCACCATCCACGCGTCGTCGCCGCGCCAGGCGCTGGCCCGGCTGGTCCGCTACTGCCTCGCCAGCGGCCTCGCGGGGGCGCAGCCGGCGCTGATCGCCGAGGCAGCCGATGTGATCCACCTCGTCGTGCATATGGAGAGCGACCCGCGCACAGGTTTCCGAGGCGTGCGGCGGATCACCGAGGTGCTCGTCGCCGCGGACGGTCGCTTCGAGGTTCACGACGTGTTCGCTCGGCGTCGCCGCGGCGACCCGCTCGAAGCAGCGGGACGTCCCCGCAGCGGCGATCTGGTCGAACGGCTCGAAGAAGGCGGCCTCGACCTGGGCGCATGGTCCGATGCGTCGCAGGGGCCGGGCGGGGCGCGGCCGTGAGCGGCGCAGTGCGGTTCGGGTTGCTGTTCGCCGCCGGGCTGGCGTTGGCCGTGACCGCAGCTGTCGGCGCGGCGGCTCGGCGGCCTGCTGAGCGGCGCAGAACGGGCGCTGGCGGCGGGGCCGGGGCTGGGGCGGCGCCGTCACCGAGCGCCGGGCGGGTGCGGGCGGGGTCGCGTTCGCTGTGGATCGTGGGAGGCGCTGCCGGGGTGTGCGGGGCTGCGGGCGGGTTCGCTGTGACCGGCCTGTGGGGCATGGCAGTGCTCGCGGGCGGGCTGGGTGCGCTGCTGCCGCCGTTCGTGGCCGCGCCCGCCCAGCGGCGTCGCCACACCGCCGAGGCATTGGCGTGGCAGACATGGACCCGTCAGCTCGCCGATCTGGCACGCTCGGGCGCAGGCTTGGCCGACGCGCTCGCAGCCAGCATCGCTTACGCGCCGCCGCTGATCACCCCCACCGTCACCAGGACGGCGCGAACGGCCCGCCTGGTCGGCCTGCGTGCCGCGACCGACGAGCTCGCCGCAGCCGGGCGGGTGTGGGAGCCCGAAGTGGCCGCCGGCTTGGCGATCGCCGCCTCCGAGGGGGGACCGCTCGCCGGGCCTCTGGGGGAAGTGGCCGGGCGGATCGGCGACATCGTCGCGCTGCACCGCGCCCGCACCGAGGCCGTCGTGGGGCTGTGGACCCAGACCATCGCGCTCCTCGCGCTCGCCGGCGGCGTGGTGACGCTGATGTACCGCAACAACCCCGCCTACTTCGAGCCCTACCGCACCCCCACCGGCCAAGCGGTGCTGCTGCTCATCGCCTTCGTGCTGCTCGGCGCCACAGCGTTCCTCGTGCGCCACTCGGTGGTACGCGCAGCCCCGTCGGTGCTCGTCGCCCTCAAACGGCGCCGTGCCGCTCAGGTGCCGCTGTGAGCACACCGCTCGCGGCGCTGCTGTGCGGCGCCGGCCTCGCAGCCGGCACGGCGACCGTGATCGCAGCCGCGGCGGGCCGACCCGCACGGCTGCGGACACGCGACGCGGGCGTCTCGGCGGTGGAGCGGCTGGCGCGGCCCGGTCCCGGCCGGGCGGCAGACCTGCGGCTCGCCGGGCTGACACCGGGCGCATATGCCACGCAGCGCCTGCTGGGCCTCGTCGGCGGCACAACTGCGGGCGCTGTCGCCGCAGCGCTGTGGACGAGCACTGCCGTCTCAGCGGCCACAGCAGTCGCGGGGTGCGCAGCAGCAGGGTGGATGCTGCCCGCTCAAGGAGTTCGTGACGCCTCCAAGCAGGCCCGCGCCGAACTCGACCAGGCCGTGCGCATCTGGATCGTGCTCGCAGCCCAGCAGGTCTCCGCAGGCGCCGAGCCTGCCAACGCCATGATCCAAGCAGCCCAAGCCGGCCAGCGCCCCGCCTGGCGGCTGCTGCACCGGCACCTGCTCGCCGCCCAGCACCAACGCCGGCCCGCCGCCGACGGCCTCGCAGAGCTCGTCGACCGCTATGCGCTGAGCAGCCTGTCCCAAGCCGTCGGCGCATTCTCCATGGCCGCCCGGCGAGGCACACGCATGGCCGACGCCGTGCTCGCCGCCGCCGACAACCTGTGGCGCGACGCCATGCAGCGCGAACGCGAGGCAGCCGAGCGGCGCAACCAGATCATCGTGCTGCCCGCCACAGCAGTAGCGCTCGCGCTCGCAGCCATCCTCATCTACCCGCCGTTCGTGTCGCTCACCGGCGGCATCATCACCACCACCCCCTGAACGATGACACCCCGCACCCATCCCAGCAGCACGAACACGCGCCCACGCCCGTCGATGGCGCCGGGCTGCACCTTGCAGGCGTCGCCGGCTGGCAGGCGCCGCGACGACTGCGGGCTCGCGACGCTGGAATGGCTGCTCGTCATCGCCGCCGCGGGCGGATTCGCCGCCGCGATGGCCGTCGGCTTCCAAGCACTCATCGACGACACCACCGAACTGATCGAAGACCCCCATGCCGCCATGATCGAGGCAGGCATCGCAGCATCCCGTATCTCCCACGACGCAGCCGCCGCGCAAACCGCGCTCCAAGCCTCGCCCGGCGACCCTCGACAGGCGACCGCTGCCCAAGCAGCGCTCGCCGCGCTGGCCCAGCAGTGCGAATCAGTCGCAACCGCCTACCCCGACGCCGTCACATCGGCCGACTGGGTCTGGCTGGCCGTACCCGTCGAGACCCCCGCAGCCACACCGACCACAGTGCCTGACGGCGACACCCCCGCGCCGATGCCCACCGGCGGGCGCTGGGCGTGCCAGATCACCCATCGCGCCCCATGAGCACGGCTCAGCACACCCACAGCGACAGCGGCGCCACCGGCGCCGACGGTCGGCGGCATCCCGTGAGAGCGCGACGCAGCAAGGCTGTGGCGCGGCGACGGCGCGACGACCACTGCGGCGGCGCGGTGAGCCTGCTGGTGCTGCTGATGGTTCCCGTGTGCGTGCTTGCTGCCGTGGCCGCAGCAGCCGTCCCCAAGCGATTCGCCGCCCGTTCCGCAGCCGATACGGCTGCGGGCAACCTCGCCACGCTCGCTGCGGGCTGGCGCGACGCCCAAGGGCGCGACTACGACGCCGTCGGATGGTTCTTCCCCGACTGCGGGCCCCCCACAGCCCGCCCACAGCAGCCGACCGAAGACCGAGACGAGCCTGCGGGCCCATCGAGCCGACCAGAGCCGGACGACGGCGGCCCGGACGCGTCCCCGTCGCAGGCCGCCGACCGTGACGGCCCCGAGGCCCCGAGCGGCGACCTGCGGCGCGCCTGCGAGACGCTGACCCGTTCGCTGCTCGCCGGGCTGTCGGCGCGCGGCTTCGACAGCGACACGCTCGCCGGCTACTACAGCAGCGCATACACAACGGCGAGCCCGGCGCCGAACAGCGGCAAGCACCCCGCCAGTCTGCCGTGCCACGCCGGGGGCGGAACCGTCGTGGGCGACGCCACGTACCTCGCCATCACAGCCGAATGGGCAACCACAGACTGGGCCGCTGCCCAAGTCTGGCCCGTCGGCATCACCATCGCAGCCGAAGCCCTCGGGCGCATCGCCACACACGACCCCGCAGCCGCCGGCACTGCTCCCCCCTGCGGCGAACTGCTCAGTCTCACCACGCCCGGAGGCCGACCGAGGCTGGACGACGAGGCGCGCTCGATTGCCGCTTCGCTGCCCACCAACACACCGTTCGCGAGCCGATGACGCCGATGCTGCCCACACCCGCCACCTCCCGACGCCGCCGACGCGACGAAACGGGCTCCACGTCGTCGCTGGAGCTGATGGCGCTCACGCCGATGCTCGCGCTGCTCGTGCTGTTCATCCTGTGGGCAGGACGCACCGGCCGCGCCGAACTCGTCACGAGCCTCGCCGCCGAAGAAGCCGCTGCAGCCGCCGCGCTGTGCTGCAACAACGCCAGCACGCCGGCCCCCCACGCCGGACCCGGCGCGGACGCGCGACGCGAAACCGTCGCCGCTGCGGTGATCGCCAGCCGGCCCGGACTCGACTACCTCTGCGTGGGCGGACCCCAACCGGCCGCAGGCAGCCTCCGATACCTGACCACAGCCGAAGCCGACCTCTCCAAAGCGGACCCGAGCGTCGGCCTGGCCGCACAGGCGCTGGTGGTCACCGCGCACCTCACCTGCCACACCGACGGCGCGACCGCCCCGGTACGCGGCCTGTTCGGCACGCGCACGCTGCACGGGCACGGCGCCCACGTCGCGCTGCTCGCTGCCGTGTCGCAGCAGACCGATCCGCTGCCCGACACCGGCGCGAACCCCGACCCCACGGCCGCAGCCGAACCCACCTCGTAAACACCCACAACCCGACACCAGGAGCACCACCATGACCGACCGCATCGCCCGCGCTGTTGCTCGACGAGACGACGCCGGGCTCACCACCCTCGAATGGCTGCTCATCGTCGCCGCCGTCGCCGGGCTCGCCGCCCTCGCCGTCGTCCTAGTGCAAAACGTCGTCGACGACACCGCAGAACAACTCGGCGGGGCCAGCGCACGCGCAGCTGCCGCCAACGTCGCCGCCGACACTGTCATCCGCGAAGCCCGCACGGCATCACCCGACGATGCCCGCTACAACACTTGGCAGCGCTGGGAGCTCTACTTCACGGCCCGCTGCGAGCGCCTCGAAATCCTCTACAGCGACACCAACCTCGACATCGAAGCCATCTTCACAGGCCCCAGCGACAAAAGCGACGACATCCAGCCCACCCCCGCCGAACTCAACAACGCCAAAGAGGACCCACCAGGCAGCGGTCGGCCCCAAGCCATCTGCCGACGCAAAGCCTGAGACCCACACACCGCGCACCGACGGCGGCAGACATCACTCGTCCTGGCGTGACCGCCAATCGGCGGTCGCGGTCCCCTCAAGCGACATCGGCGACGACCCGAAACGCTCACGCTCGCCCCGAACGTTGCGCAGACTGCACACCGGCAGCTTGTGCACCTCGAACCAGCCGCCGTCCGCAGCCAGCACACCCGGCTTCCACAACGGCAACGCCTCAGTATCGGCGTAAGTGATCCCCAGCCGGGCGCAGCGCTCGCCGTAGCGCCGATTCAGCGAGTCGGCCTCGAACTGATCATCGGGATGATGCGAGCGCCACTCCCGCGTCACGCCGTCGGCCGCAATCCGCGCTGCCCGGAAACGCGCACTGAAGCTGCCCGCATCGACACCTACGTCACGCACCACCGTTTGCACCACCACCACCGCCGTGCCCGCAAACCCCGCCACCGCCGCCGTCAGCAACAGCCAGCCGAGCGTCGTCAGGCCGCTCTCGGACGACCGGGTGCTGGGCCGAGAATCAGACGTTCTCTTGTCAGAGAAAGCCTCGGACAAACACCCTCTCAGGCGGCGCCTCACATCCTCTCCGATGGCTCTGGGCTCACAGCTCCAGCACGGTGATCATGCCGGTGTCGCCATTCACTTCGATGAGGGCGCCGTCTGGGATGCGTCCTGTCGCCCCGGTTGCCGAGATGACACACGGCAGTCCGAGTTCGCGGCTCACGATCACCGAGTGGCTGAGCGCCGCCCCGACGTCGACGACGACAGCGCTCGCGCTGACGAACAGCGGCGTCCACGACGGATCGGTGAGCGGCGCCACGAGCACATCGCCGGGCGACAGCGCGGTCGGGTCGCTGCTGTCGAGCACGACTCGGGCCCGCCCGCGGGCGATGCCGGGGCATCCTGGCAAACCGGCGAGCGTCTCGCCCGCCGCGAGCTGCGGCAGCTCGGATTCACCTCGGCGAGGCCACTCTGACATCGGCGGCGGGTCGCCGACGATGACGAACGGCTCTTGGCGCGACGCAGCGTCGTCCCACTGGGCCTGACGCTCGGCAATCACTTCTGCCCAACCGGTCGGGTCGTCGAGCATCTCGTGGATCTCGGACAGTCGCAGCATGCCGAACTCGGTCTGCCCGCCGAACTGGCCCCGCTCGACGAGCCGCTCACCCAGCACCCGCGAGGCGATGCGGCACTCGTTCACGAAGCGCACGCAGTTGGTCTTGGTGCGTTCGCGGCCCGGCAGGTACACCGCTGCCGCACCGAGGGCGAGGTCGAACTGCATCTGGGTGTCGGGGTCGGCCTCGAGCAACGCGGAGATCTCCGCAGCCAGCGCCTCTCGCTGGGCGGCCAATTCTGCCCGGCGCCGTGCCGGCTCGGCATCGGCGGGCGCCAGGCGCATGCGGTCGATAGCCGCCAGCGCGATGTCGGGGTCGGTCTCCCACGTCGGGCAGCTCATCTCCCATTCGTTCGGCCCCCGCGAGCCGAACTCGTACACGAAGGAGGCGAAGGCCTCGTTGAACGCCGCGGCGTCGCCTGAAGGGTCCCCAGCACCGGCCGCAGCCAGACGGTCGGCCAAGCCCACCGGTCCCTCGTCGAACAGCGCACCCAGCGCGCTCGACGCGGCGACCCGCCGCCCGAGCTCCCACATCGCGTCGGAGGGCGCGGCGGAGGCCACGTCGCCGAAGCCGGCCACCAGCTTGAGCGTGTCCTCGGGCCGGCCCAGCGCCGTGCACACCTGCTCGATCGCGCCCAGCGGCACCGCCGCCAGGAACGACACCTTGAGGTGCCGTGCGAACAGCAGCCGGAAGCCGTCGCCGTCGCCATAGCCCGACTGGAGGAAATCGTCGATCCAATCGATGATCTCGTGATCGCCCATCTGGGTGAAGTCGGGCCGCTGTGCTCGCAGCTCGGCGATGTTCTGCTCGTCTTCGTGCACCTCCGGCAACGCCGGCGCCGCGAACAGCATGAGGAAGGTCTCGCCGATGCGCTGCTCCGCCGCGGGGCTGGCGTCGTCGGGATGCGGTTCGTACGGCGGGATGCCCGGCTGCTCGCCGAAGAAGGTCCGGTCGACGGTGTCGACGTCGATGCCGGGGGCGCGGGCGCCGAACACGCGACCGACGGCGGCGTTGAGATAGGTGTAGCCGCCGAAGACGCCCAAGAAGACGCAGTTGTCGGGATCGAACTCGTCGTAGTCGAACGCGCCCATCTCCACATACGCATCGCGGAATCCCCACTCGGATATGCGAATGCCGTCGTCGTTCTGGAAGGCGAAGTCGAAGGTGCTCATCCTCACCGGATCCGGGAACACCTCGCCCACGTTGGCGCGCGTCCAGATGGGGTAGCGCTCCGAAGGCTTGGTGCCGACGAAGTAGCCGCCGCTCCGGTCTGTCAGATCCGCCATGTTCCCTCCCGGCGGTCGCGTACGCACAATGCGCCGCACAGCCTCGCGCGTCGCGGCGCCGAGCATTGACACATCGGCCGCGCTTCCGCCGGCTGGGGCCCAGGGCGGTGCGCTCCGGAGACGACACGGGCCGGGCAGCCGCCTCCCCCTCATGGCGGCTGCCCGACCAGGCCGTGATGTGATGCTAGACCGTCACGTGCGCGTTGCGACCAACTTGGAGGGACCGATGCCGGTGACCATCGAGCACTACCGGGATCTGGGCGAGTTCACCTACGGCGCCTGCGAATGGGTGAGCCCGCTCGTCCGTCGAGTCATCTGCAAGAACCCGACGCCGTTCACCTATCGCGGCACCGGCACCTACATCGTCGGCCGCGGAGATGTGGCAGTCATTGACGCAGGTCCCCCGCTGGACAGTCATCTCGACGACGTCATGGCGGCACTGGACGACGGCGAGACGGTCAGCGCTGCACTCGTCACTCACACTCACAGCGATCACTCGCCGCTCACCGGCAGTCTGGTCGCCAGGACCGGCGCGCTCAGCTACGGCTACGGACCCCATGCGAGCGTGTGGAAGCTCGATCCTGACGACCGCGTCGATTTCTCTGGCTACATCAACGCTGAGGAGCAGGCGAAGTACCAAGCCGAGTTCGACGAGCTTCCCGAGGAGCTGAAGCGCGAGGGCGCCGACACCGACTTCGTTCCCGATGTGGCGCTGGCCGACGGCGACATCGTGTCCGGCGAGGGATGGACGCTGCGCGCCATCCACACCCCCGGGCACTGCTCGAATCACCTCTGCTACGAGCTGATCGAGGAGAATGCGCTCTTCTCGGGCGATCACGTCATGGGATGGGCGACAAGCGTCGTCGGGCCGCCGGACGGGTCGATGCAGGACTACCTGGCCTCGTTGGCGAAACTGCTCGAATTCGACCACGAGCGGTACTGGCCGACGCACGGCCCACCGATTCCCGAGCCGACCGCATACGTGCGCTCGTTCATCGCGCACCGCAGCGACCGCGAGGAGCAGATCATCGAGCACCTCCGCCCGGGCCCGTGCCGCATCGCGGACTTCGTGCCGAAGATGTACGAGGCCTATGACAAGCGACTGTGGTATCCCGCGGCGAGTTCGGTCTACGCGCACATGCTGCATCTCGTCGAGAGCGGGCGTGCGCGCGTCGTGAATGGCGACAGCGATGGCGATGGCGAGCCCAAGCTCACCTCGATCTACGAGCTGACAGCGGCTTCGTAGAACATGCGCGAACTGCTGAACCTTCCCGTCGCGATACCTGTCGTCTCCCGCTCTTGTCCGCTGCGCTCACGGGCCGCTCGGGCCACGGCTTCGCCTGACGGCTCAGCCTCCTGACCATTGCGGCTGGTCATCGCTCGCTGCACGGTCGACTACTCGGGACGGCTCGACGCGCATCTGCCTGAGGCCGTCCGACTGATCATGGTGAAGTCCGACGGATGCGTCGCCATTCATGCCGACGGCGGCGCCTACAAGCCCCTGAACTGGATGAATGCGCCCAACCGGCTGGTCTGTGAGCCCGATCTGTGGCGGGTCACGAACGACAAGGGCGAGCGTCTCGAGATCCGCCTGTCCGAGGTGATCAGCGACACCGCCCATGACATGGGCATCGATCCCGGCCTCGAACGGGACGGCGTCGAAGCCCACCTGCAAGAGCTGGTGGCCGCGCATCCCGAGACGCTGGCCGACGGCGCGGAGCTGGTGCGGCGCGAGTACCCGACCGACATCGGTCCCGTGGATCTGCTGTGTCGCGACAGCGGCGGCTCGACGCTGGCAGTGGAGATCAAGCGGCGGGGCGAGATCGACGGGGTCGAGCAGCTGTGCCGCTATCTCGAGTACCTGAATCGGGATGCCCGCTTGGCGCCCGTGAGCGGCGTCTTCGCCGCTCAGGAGATCAAGCCTCAAGCGCGGGTGCTCGCGGCCGACCGGGGCATCCGCTGTGTCGTGCTCGACTACGACGAGCTACGCGGCATCACCAGCGACGCTCTCAAGCTGTTCTAGATCGCCCTCTGGGTCAGGCGTAGGTGCACAGGCCGTTGTCGATGACCACGCGCTGCTCGTCGGTGCCCTTTTGGGCGACCGTGCGGTAGATCGCACGGCCCTCGCCGTCATCCCACACCTGGATGGTCAGCTCGTCACCGGGAAACACCGGTGCAGAGAACCGCGAATCCATCGACCGGAAGCGGGCGGGATCGCCCTCGCACAGGGTGTGCAGCAGCGCCCTGCCGGTGAAGCCATACGTGCACAGGCCGTGCAGGATCGGCTTGGGGAAGCCTGCGAGCTCGGTCGCGAACCACGGGTCGCTGTGCAACGGGTTGTAGTCGCCGCTCAGCCGGTAGGTGAGGGCCTGATCAGGTCGGGTCTGGTACGAGATCTCGTAGTCGGGGTCGCGGTCGGGCGCGCTGACCAGCGGCGTAGTGCTGCCCGCCTCGCCTCCGAATCCGCCTGAGCCGCGGATCACCACCGAGCTTCGAAGCTCGAAGATCACGTCGCCGGAATCGGGATCGACCACGCTGGCCTCCGTGTCGATGATCGCGTTGCGGCCCTCGCCTTTGTCCCACATGCCGGCGATGCGATCGGTGATCTCGACAGATCCCTCGGTCGGGATCGGCCGGTGCACGGTGATCCCTTGACTGCCGTGCAGCAGCTTGCCCCAGTCGAGATCGCCGGCATTGGCCATGGCACCGCCAGCACCGAATCCGATCACGACGCCTTGGGTCGGGAACGCCTGGTGGGCGATGTCCTTGGAGTTGTGGGTCGTGAACTCCAGCTCGGATCCGAACGGATCCTCCGCGCCGGCACCGATGCCGACGGCGTACAGCAGCGAATCGCGGAAAGTCCACGACCGCTTGGTCGGTGTGCCGGTGGCGCCGACTGCTTCGGGATTGAGTCCCATGATTGATGGCCTCTCTTGTCCTTGTGGTGTGCGTGTTCTTGGAGCGTACGGTTCAGTCGGCCACGCCGCCGTCGGCCGGCGCGCCGCTCATGCCGCTGTTCAGGCGGGCATCGCGCACGAGCTGTCGGGCCGCATCGCCGATCCTCGCCGGGTCGTCGATGGCGTCGATGGTCGGGCCGCGCTCCCAGCCCTCGGCAATCGCCAGCATGCGTCCTGAGGCCTCGAAGACACGGCCGGACACGCCGGCTGCTTCTTCCGAGCACAGCCAGGTGACAATCGGCGCGATATAGCGGGGGTGCATCATGGCTTGGTCTTCCTCGGAGGCTTCGCCCATGCCCAGGTCCTCTGTCATGCGCGTGAGCGCCCCCGGCGCCACTGCGTTCACCCGCACGCCATAGCGCGCCAGTTCACGCGCTGCGATGATCGTGAATGCCGCAATGCCCATCTTGGCGGCGCCGTAGTTGGTCTGGCCCGGGTTGCCGTAGATGCCCGACACCGACGTCGTGTTCACGATGGACGCGTTGACCTGCTCGCCGGCCTTCGACTTCTCCCGCCAGTAGGAACTGGCCCAGCGCGCCGGGGCGAATGTGCCCTTGAGGTGAACCTTGATCACCGCATCCCATTCGGCCTCGGTCATGTTCACCAGCATCCGGTCGCGCAGGATGCCGGCGTTGTTCACGACGCCATGCAGGTCGCCGAAGGTCTCGATGGCCTGATTCACGAGACGCTGGGCGCCTTCCCAGTCGGAGACGTCGTCGCCGTTCGCGACCGCCTCGCCGCCCATCGCTGCGATCTCGTTGACGACCTCGTCGGCGGGGCCGATGTCGGCGCCGGTGCCGTCGCGCGCACCGCCCAAGTCGTTGCAGACCACCTTCGCGCCGTGCTCGGCGAGCATCAGGCAGTGCTCACGCCCGATGCCCCGGGCACCTCCGGTCACGATGACGACCCGACCTTCGCACAGCTTGCTCATGATGTTGTGGATTCCTTCGCTCTCGCCAGCGACGGGCCTCACTCGGCGCCGCCACGCAGCCTCCTATGCGGTGATGACGGCTCGGAGTATCGCACGCTCGACGCGCCGCCCGCAGCCCGCAAGTGACCCGTACGATCAACCCTCGTGCACTGGCCGACGTGGGCCCCTCGCTGGTCGATCATCACGGCGGCCGCCATCTTGATCGCGTCCATCCTCGCGACGGCTGTGCTGGCGATCCGGAACCCCGATGATGCTCCCCCTCCGACTGCTCCGGCGACATCGGCCACGCCTGCGACTACCAGCGCGCCAATCGTCGTTCCCACGACCGCTCCAGGCACGCCGACCCAAGTGAGCCCCGACACCGTGCACCTGCGGATTGCCGCGCTGGCAGCGGAGCTGGCGGCCACGCCTGTCGTCGTTCGCACCGACACCGGTGAGCAGACGTTCACGGTGGCCGACCTCGGCATTGCGCTGGAGCGAGATGCCACGTTCGGGGCCGTTCGGGAGCTGCGGACAGGCGATGCCGAAGCAGCCGGCGGAGACGCCGAGTCGTGGGTTGCGTGGTCCACCGACCCCCAGTTCACCGAGCGCCGGTATCTCGTCGATCGGTCGATGGCCCGAACCGTGCTGGCCAACGCCACTGACCTCGGTGTCACGGCGACTCCCACATCGGTGGTCGTCGTCAATGACACGCTGGCGGTCGACCTCGGCCTGCCCGGCCAGATCGCCGACGCAGATGCCATCGTCGACCAGGTGCTCGAGGGCATCGCACGCTCGTTCACCCGCATCGAGATCGCCGCAGAGCTGACGCAGAGCGAACCGATCGCGTTCACGCCCGAATTGCAGCAGGCCGTCAATACGGCACACCAGAACTACGGTCGCAGTCTCCTCGTGTCGTACGGAGAAGCAACCCACGACCTCAACATCGAAACGATCGCCGGCTGGCTCCGGCTCGACCCGGGGGCATCACCCCCCGAGATCGCCTTCGATCATGCGCAGGTCGGGCCGTACCTCGAGGAAGCATTCGCCGCAGCATCGGCACCCGTCACCACCGGCGCGATGGCCATTGTCGACGGCGTACCGACGGCGGTAGCGAGCGATGGCAGCGTCGCCTGCTGTGCGGACGATGTGGGCGCCCTGATCGAAGAAGCGCTGCTGGCGCGCATCGAAGGACCGCTGGCGCTGCCGTCGCGCCCGGCGGTGAGCCGGGAGGAGCAAGCACACCTGGAAGCTCTGGGCATCGTCGAGCTCGTCGGCACGTTCACCACGAGGCACGCGTGCTGCCAAGGGCGCGTCGAGAACATTCAGCGCTTCGCCGAGCTCGTCCGGGGCGCGATTGTCGAGCCCGGCCAGAGCCTCTCGCTGAACGGGCATGTCGGCCGGCGAACCGAAGACAAGGGCTTCGTGGAGGGCGGCTTCATCGAGAAGGGCGTGCTGGTCGACGACATCGGCGGCGGGGTGTCGCAGTTCGCCACCACCATCTTCAATGCTCTGATCCGGGCCGGTATGACCATCGACGAGTACCAGACGCACTCGCTGTACCTCAGCCGTTACCCGTTCGGGTTGGACCCCACCATCTCGTACCCCAAGCCCGATCTGAAGTTCACCAATCCCACGCCGTACGGCCTGCTCATCTGGCCGACATACACCGACACGTCGATCACCGTCGAGCTGTACTCCACGCGCAATGTCCAAGTGACCATCGGCGAGCCCGAAGAGGAGATGCGGGAATTCTGCCGACGGGTCAGCACGGAGCGGATTCGAGTGTTCTCGGACGGCACCGTCGATACGGACACGTTCCATGCCCGCTACCGGCCTGAAGAAGGGCGCGACTGCGACGGCTCGCGTTCGGTGCCGCGGCAATGCGTGGATCCGCTGCTCGCACCCTCGGGCGCACCAAGCGGCGGGCCGGCGGGCGACGGCGAGGCGCCTGAGGAGGCTTCCGGCACCGCCGATGCCGAAGGGGCTGAGCCAGATCTGGTCGAAGACGGCAGCGAGCGTGCAGACGGGTCGATCGTGGAGTGCCCGCCGCTCGAATGCGTCGAACAGCCCGGCGAGCGTGACTCGGAATTGCCGCGCTATCCCGACGATCCCTGTCTCGGTGTCGATCTGAGCACGGTGAAGGCCGACGACGGGACAGAGTCCGGCGAAGACGAAGGCGAAGGCGAAGGCGAAGGCGAAGGCGACCCGACCGAGCCTGACGACACCGGCGAAACAGGCACTACGGACGAGGAAGGCGGCCCCGACGACGCCGAAGGCGGGCAGGCCAGCACCGGCGGCGGGGTCACTGAAACCGGCGAGCCCCAGAGGTCATGAGCGGATGACCATCGTCGATGTCCTGATCGTCGGTGCCGGCCCGGCGGGCGCATCCGCCGCCGTGTGGGCGCAGCGCGCGGGACTCGGGGTCATGCTCGTCGATCGCGCGGCACCGGGACGGGACAAGTGCTGCGGCGACGGCCTCACTGCGCTGGCGTTGCGCGAGCTCGAGTCGCTCGGCCTGCAACCGGAGCGGATGAACTCGTGGATGCCAGTGGCAGCCGCATGCGTGCGCACGCCGCGAGGACGCGTCATGAGGCTGCCCCTCCCCGAAGGACGCGGGCAGTTTGCGAGCGTGTGCCGGCGCACCGAACTCGATGCGGGGCTCGTCGATCTCGCGGCATCAGCACAGGCTGACGTGCGTCTCGGCATCGCATTCGAGGGATTCGAGGACTCCGGCGAGCGGGCGAGCTCGGCGTCCGTCCGGCTCAGCGACGGCAGCGTCGTGAAAGCCCGATTCGTGGTGGCTGCCGACGGCGTGTATTCCGCCGTGCGCAAGGCACTCGGCATCGGCCCAAATCGCTACCGGGGCGATTGGCATGCGTTTCGCGGCTATCTGCACGCGAGCGACCCTGCTTCCCGCGACATGTGGGTCTGGTTCGAGCCCGACCTGCTGCCGGGCTACGCCTGGTCATTCCCCTTGGACGACGGGCGCGTGAATGTCGGCTTCGGCGTGCCCCGAAACCACCGCGGCCGCGACTCCACTGGCGGTGCCGGCACCCTCAACGGCAAGGAGATCGCCGCAGTCTGGGCGAGCCTCACCGAGCGTCGTCACATCGCGAGTGTGCTCGGCCCTCACCAACCCGACGGCCCGACGCGCGCGTGGCCGATACCGGCGCGACTGGGGGAACTGGAGCTGGCGCAGGGTCGCACGCTGCTGTGCGGCGACGCCGCTGCGGCCGCCGACCCGCTGACCGGCGAGGGAATCGGCCAGGCCCTGCAGATGGGGCGGATGGCGGCGACGGCGATCGCGCGCGGCGGCCCACCGCACAGCGTGTCGGCCCGCTACGTGCGAGAGGCGCGAGCCGAGTTCACGCTCGACCACCGGCTGGCGCGCGGGCTCAGCCGCGTCCTCGCGCACGAGCGTCTGGCCGAACTCTCGCTTCGAGCGGTCGACTGGTCCGGTTGGACCCGCCGGCAGTTCGCTCGCTGGATGTTCGAGGACTACCCGCGAGCTGCCGTCGCGACACCTCGTCGCTGGCACCGGGGCATGGCGGCGGCACCCGGCGCGTACGGCCCGGTTGCGGTCAGTGCCATAAGTTCGCCAAGCTAGGCGGGTGACGGACGCCGCTACCTTCGACAGAAGGCTCGAGCCGGGCATTGATGACCGGCATTGCAGGTTCACCCGCGATCAGTGGGCGAAGCTGCGAGACGCCACGCCGCTGTCATTGACAGAAGCCGAGCTTGAGACGCTGGCGGGCCTCGTCGAGCCTGTCACGCTCGACATGGTGCGCGACATCTACCTGCCCCTGTCGCGACTGTTGAACCTGCGTGTCGCAGCTAAACGCCAGCTTCGCGCTGCCACCGAGGGCTTCTTCGGCAGGGTGCTGCCGCCGCGCCCGTACCTGATCGGCATCGGCGGGAGTGTCTCGGCCGGCAAGAGCACCACGGCACGCATCCTGCGAGCTGTCTTGGCCTCGTGGCCGGATCACCCGGAAGTGGACCTGGTCACGACGGACGGGTTCCTGCTGCCAAATGCCGAGCTCACCGAGCGCGGCATCCTCGGGCGCAAGGGCTTCCCCGAGTCGTACCGCCGCGGCGAACTGCGCGATTTCCTCCAGCGGATCTCGAGCGGCGAACCCGATGTCGCTGCGCCGGTCTACTCGCACAGCCTGTACGACGTGACCGATGAGGTTCAGCTCATCAACCAGCCCGACATCCTCATCGTTGAGGGTCTGAATGTGCTGCAGACCGGACCACCGTCGAGCACGCCGTTCGTGTCGGACTTCTTTGACTTCACGATCTACGTCGACGCCGAGGCCGAAGACCTCGAGGAGTGGTACGTCGAGCGTTTCCAGCAGCTGCGCAAGACGGTGTTCCGCGAGCAGTCCGCCTACTTCGCTCAGTTCGCCGATCTGCCGCCCTCTGCCGCCGACGCGGTCGCGCGCACGATCTGGCGCTCGATCAACCTCGTCAACCTGCAGGAGAACATCCTGCCGACACGGGCTCGCGCAGACCTGGTGCTCGCGAAGGGGCACGATCACGTCGTTGACCACGTCGAGCTCCGGTACCACTGAGCCGCAGTGGATGCTCGAATCGTGACGAATTCCTCGCCCGACGCTGAGCCCGTTGCGGCCCGGATGCCTGGCTGCACGTTCTGTTCGATCGTGGCAGGCGATATCCCGGCACTGCGCATCTACGAGGACGATCACGCCGTGGCTTTCATGGATCGACTCCCCATGACCGTCGGTCACTGTCTCGTCATTCCCCGCCGGCACGTGACCGACGTCTGGGAGCTCACCGATGACGATGCTGCGCACGTCATGCAAGCTGCACGGCGCGTGGCGAGCCTGGTGCGCGAGCGGTTGCAGCCGGCGGGCGTGAACTTGCTCAACAACAACGGCGCCGCTGCAGATCAAACGCAGTTTCACTTCCACATCCACATGATCCCGCGCTATGGGCGCGACCGGCTGCTGCACCCGTGGGAGCGGATCTTTGCGCCAGCAGGCGAGATCGAATCGGCGTACCGGTTGCTCAGCGCGCCCAGCTCGCAGGCCCCGGCGTCCGCCACCCCGAACAACTAGCTTCGGACGCCATGAACGACCGCTATGCCCCCTTCTCCGCGCTCCAGATCACCGGTCCCGACGACGACGGCGTGCTCGAGATCGTGATCGACACGCCAGGTCGGCTGAATTCCGTGGATGCGCCGAAGCACCTGGCGCTGGCCGATGTCTGGCGGGCAGTCGACGACGATCCTGACACCCGGGTGGCTGTCATCCGGGGCGCCAACGGCACGTTCTCCGCAGGCGGCGACCTGGACATGATCCAGGAGATCATGGACGACTTCGAGACGCGCCAGCGGGCGCTGCGCGAGGCGCGAGACATCGTTTACAACATGATCAACTGCTCCAAGATCATCGTGTCGGCGATCGAGGGTGTTGCCGTCGGGGCTGGTCTGGCAGCGGCGCTGATGGCCGACATCTCGATCGCCGGGCGCAGCGCGCGGATCGTGGACGGCCACACCAAGCTCGGCGTCGCCGCCGGGGATCACGCCGCGATCGTGTGGCCGATCCTGTGCGGGATGGCCAAGTCGAAGTACTACCTGCTGACCTGCGAGACGATCACCGGCGAAGAGGCCGACGACATGGGCCTGGTCAGCAAAGTGGTCGAAGACGATGCCGTGCTCGACGAGGCCTTTGCAGTCGCCCGCAGACTGGCGGGCGGCAGCCAGAGCGCCATCCGCTGGACGAAGTACAGCCTCAACAACTGGATGCGGATGGCAGGGCCCATCTTCGACACGTCTGCCGCGCTGGAGATGCTGGGCTTCACGGGCGCCGATGTGCGGGAGGGTCACGCCGCCATCGTCGAGAAGCGCCGCCCGAACTTCGCCTGACCACGGCACCACAAGAGAACCTCAGAAGGGCGACGACATGGCACGGCTGGACCCACCCGATGAAGAGCACCTGACTGCGCACGAGCGGGCGGCCCCGATGGCCGCCCAGAACTCGGGCCCGCTCCAAGGCGTTCGCATCATCGACTGCACACACGCGCTGGCCGGGCCGTGGTCGACGATGATGCTCGCCGATCTGGGCGCCGACGTCATCAAAGTGGAGCCGCCGCGGGGCGAGCTCGCCCGCAAGATGCCGCCGTACACCCGCGAGGACACGGAGCGGAACTTCGGCGCCGGTTTCGCCAACTACAACCGCAACAAGCGAGGCATCGCGCTCGACCTCACCGACGACGATCAGCGGGAGCAATTCCTGCAGCTCGTCGACACCGCCGATGCACTCGTCGAGAACATGCGCGCCGGCGTGATGGATGCGCTCGGAGTGGGCTGGGAGGTGCTCCACGAGCGCAACCCGAAGCTCGTCTATGGCGCCATCCGCGGCTTCGGCGACCCGCGTTCGGGAGAGAGCCCGTACGTGGACTGGCCGGCGTACGACGTCGTGGCCCAAGCGATGTCGGGCATGGTCTCGGCCACTGGCAGCGGTCCCGACGATCGGCACGTCGTGGGTCCCTACATCGGCGACACCTATCCCGGCACGATCGGCGCCATGGGCGTGCTGGCGGCGCTCTTCCATGCTCAGCGGACGGGCGAGGGCCAGTTCGTGGACGTGTCGATGGTCGACGCGGTAATGGCGCTCAGCGAAGTCGGGGTCACCCGCTACAGCGTGATGGGCCAGCCTGACACCCCACCGAGCGGCAACAAGAACCAGTACATCGTGCCGTTCGACATCTTCGACACCATCGACGGGGCCATCGCCATCGGCGCCCCCACCGACAACCACTGGCGCGAGCTGGCGGTTGCGATGGGCCGACCCGAGTGGGCCACCGCAGAAGAGACCCGCACCTTGCGAGCGCGCTACCACCATCGCGACGTGATCATCACGGCGCTGACCGAGTGGGCCGCGACGCTCACCAATGCGGAGGTCATCGCGGCCATCGGCGGCAAGGTGCCGTGCGGCCCGGTCAACCACCCTGGCGACCTGTTCACCGATCCCCATGTCGCAGCCCGTGACATGCTGGTGGCGGTGGAGCAACCGGTGGGCCGGCCGATCGTCCAGATCGCGCCGCCGATCCGCATGAGCGCCACGCCGCCGGGCATCTACCGTCGCGCTCCCAAGCTTGGTGAGCACAACGACGAAGTGCTCGGCGAGCTCGGCGAGCATCATGACGAAGTGCTCGGCGAGCTCGGCGACGACTGACCGCTCCCGCTGGCAAGGCGGCACGATCACAGAGCACCCCTGACCCACGGGTAGCGTGACCACGATGGGCAGGCGCAAGCGTCGAGTGCCAGCAGCGCGCATGAGGCCTTCTGGCTTCGAGCCAGTGGTTGCCGGCTTGGTTTCGCCACGCCGGGCGGTGCCCGCGCACATCGAGTTGCCGCCCTACGCGCTCAGCGGCAAGTCCTCGCCGGCTCCGAGCGGCGTGGAGCCCTCCGACGACGCCACGATCGACGCCATGCGGTCGGCGGGCTCGGCTGCGCGGCGCGTGCTGAGGGCCGTGGCCGCCGAGATCGCGCCGGGCGTCACCAGCGATCATCTCGACGAGGTCTGCCACGAGGCATGCATTGCCGAAGGCGGCTACCCGAGCCCGCTCAACTACAACGGCTTCCCGAAGTCGCTGTGCACCTCGGCCAACGAGATCATCTGTCACGGCATCCCCGATGACCGGCGGCTGTGCGACGGCGACATCGTGAACTGCGACGTGACGATCTTCGTCGGCGGCGTGCACGGCGACCACTCCGAGACGTTCTTGGTGGGCGATGTCGACGAGCCGTCGCGGCGGCTCGTCGAGGTCACACGCGAATCCATGTATCACGGCATCGCTGCGGTACGGCCAGGAGCCCAAGTGTGCGACATCGGACGCGCCATCCAAGCTCGGGCAGAGTCCGAGGGTTACGGCGTGGTGCGCGAGTTCGTCGGCCACGGCATCGGGCAGATCTTCCACCGGCTGCCCAACATCCCGCACTACTTCGACCCCTCTGCGCGAACCGAGCTGGTCGAAGGCATGACCTTCACGGTGGAGCCGATGATCACGGCGGGCACACCACGCGCCCAGCTCTGGCCTGACGGCTGGACTGCCATGACGGCCGATCGAAGCCGCACCGCGCAGTTCGAACACACGGTGCTGGTCACCGCTCACGGCGCCGAGCTGCTGACCGTGACCGCCGACGAGCCGCAGCCGTTTCTCTCCGTCAGCGCCGCGAGCCGGCTCCATCCCGACGCCTGGCCCCGGCAGCTCCCCACGGCGGCCGTTCAGACCGCCTGAGCCATGTCTCGACCACGTGGGGCAGGTGCCGCATGCGCCGGCCGGCTCGCTGCGGCACTGCTGGCCGTGGCTGCGATAGGCGGCGCCTGTGCCTCCGAGCCGGAGGCAGAGCCGATCCCCACAACCGGCCCCGTGCTCACGACGCTGCGCCCGCAGCTCACCACCACGACCATCGCCGCGCCGCCTCCGCAGCGCCGCATCTACGTAGTGCAGCCGGGAGACACCCTCAGCAAGATCGCCAACGGATTCGGCGTCTCAGTCCAGGCGCTCATGGAAGAGAACGGCAAGGAGGACACGCTGCTCCGCATCGGGGAACAGCTCGTCATTCCGCCGACCGTGGTCGGCGCCAACAGCTCACAGTGACGAAGGCCAGTGACTGCTCCTGCTCGCGGCGCCGGGGGGCGATGAGAATGGCAATCGCTCTCGCGGCTTCGGGCATGGCAATCGGGTGCACGCTGCTGCCGGGCGAGTCTCGCACCCAGGCATCCGCCACCTCCGTTCCTGCGCCCACGGTGGCACCGACCACCACGACCGAACCCCCGGTGCTGACGCCGTACACGGTGGTGCGCGGCGACACGCTGATCCAGATCGCCGACCGGTACGGCATTCACCTGAACGACCTGGTGCGGGTCAACAACATCGCCGACCCCACCAAGATCTTCGTCGGCCAGATTCTTCTGATCCCGCCGCCGCCCGACCCCGATTCCGGGCCCGCACTCACCATCGCTCCCGCCACCGACCCCGTCCTGCCGCCGCTGCTGCCCACCACCGCCGCGCCGCCGATCACGCTTGCGGGGTCCCGATGATGTCTGCATCGCCGCCGCCTGACGCTTCGCCTGCCGGCTCAGCCTCGGGCGCACACGATCCGCTGTCGGCGGCAGCGCAGCAGATCGCTCGCTTCGACAGTGCCGTCGACCGGTGGTGGGAGATGCTGCGAGGCCGCAAGCTGGTGGACCGGGTGATGTACGGGGCCTCGGACGTCGGCGAGTTCAGCCAGATCTGGCACGTGCTGGGTGCCATTCGAGCCTTGGGACCGCGCCGGGAAGCCGCCGACGCGCTGCGCTTCAGCGCACTCATGGCGCTCGAGTCGCTGATCGTGAATCAGGGGGTCAAGCGGCTGTTCGCACGGCGCAGGCCCGGCACGGCCGCCGAGAATCCGACCCGCCACCGGCTCCGCCAGCCGATCACGTCCAGCTTTCCTTCCGGCCACGCCTCGGCGGCATTCTGCGCTGCGGTCGTGCTGTCGCGCGGGTCGCGGCTGGGGCCCGTCTACCGGCTGGCAGCAGCCATCGTGGCGGTGTCACGCATCCACGTGCGCTTGCATCACGCAAGCGATGTCATTGCAGGCGCCGCCGTCGGCGAGGCAATCGGGCGCTTGGCGTCGCGGCTGATGCGGCGCTGAGCCGAGCTCAGGAGCGGTGCGAGCGCCGGTGACTCAGGCTCGGGCGACGTCCTGATCGGCCTTGGCGATCGTGGGCAGCTCTGCGGCTTCGTCGCCCCGGCGCAGCAGAGTCCGCACGTCGAGCAGCACATCGGTGACCTCGACCGACGAGACCAGTTCCCGGCTGAAGAAGTCGCCCAGCGCACTGTCGATGACCTCGAGTGCGTCGGAGATGATCCGGGGCTCAGCTGTCCGAGTCGGTTCCGTTGTCTCGGTCATCTCTGTTCCCTCCCCGCTCCCGACGTCTGTGCAGACGGCGTTGCTGGCTGTGAACCTCACCCTATCTCGCACCCGACGCCGGTCACCGTCAGTTCACTGACACGTCACATAACTGCTCACAAACGCGCGCAACAGCACCGGCGAACGGCGCGGTCGGCGGGTACGGTGCGCTGCCATGAGCGCGAACGGACCACTTCCCTATGGCGTGACCTTCGGCAGCCTGGGGGTGCTGGGGCCAGCCGCTGTCACCGACATCGCCCGTGCTGCGGAGGCACAGGGTTACTCGTCGATCTGGACAGTCGAGGCAACCGGGACCGATGCCTTCTCGCTCCTGGGTGCCGTCGCCCACGCTGCGCCCGGCCTCGATCTGGCAACCGGCATCATTCCCATCCAGCTGCGCGCCCCCACACTCGTGGCCATGACGGCCGCCACCCTGCAATCGCTGAGTGACGACCGGGACGTGCTGGTCGGGCTCGGCGTCTCGGCGCCCGGCATCCTCCGCCAGCACGGCGAGCCGCCGCCGGAGCGCCCCATCGCGATGATGCGCGAATACGTGGCGCTGCTGCGTGAGTGCCTGAGCGGCGAATCGGTGACCTTCGAGGGCGATTTCTGGCAGGTGCGCCGCTTTCGCCTCGCGATGCGGCTGGGCGAGCGCCGACCGAAGATCGTGCTCGCAGCACTCAATCCGCAGATGCTGCGGCTCGCGGGCGAGGTGGCCGACGGCGTCCTGCTCAACTACCTGCCCGCCTCGCACGTCCCGAGCGTGGTGGCCGAGGTCCGCAAGGGCGGCGACGCGCAGATCATCTGCTATGTCCATGCCGCCGCTGGCGAGCTGGAACGCTCGGCCCGCTCGGCGCAGCGGGACTTGCTCAACTACGTCATGGCTAACGGCTACGCCAACGCTTTCCGGGCCGCGGGTTTCGGCGACGAGGTGGCCGAAGCCCGCGCCCGCCAGTCCGAGCGCGATCGCGACGGCGCGATCGCCGCCATCTC
This sequence comes from Acidimicrobiia bacterium, assembly GCA_022827265.1. Taxonomy (GTDB): domain Bacteria; phylum Actinomycetota; class Acidimicrobiia; order Acidimicrobiales; family Poriferisodalaceae; genus Poriferisodalis. The sequence continues at coordinate 25,609 of JAJDTF010000102.1, forward strand.
GAACGAGATGATCCAAGCGATCGACTTCATCGGCACGCCCGCCGAGATCGGCGAGTTCACACAGGCATACGTGGACGCCGGCGTGGAATACCCGGTGCTGATGCCGCTGCCCTGGGGTGACGACCGGCGCGCCGTGACCGATGAGACGATGGCGGCGTTCGCCGGCGCCTTCGCCTGATTCGGCCGCACGCCGAGGGAGCGCCGCTCAGTCGGCGGTGGCGACGCCCACCGGGCAGGTCTGGCCGGTGCTGCCCAGACCGCAGTAGCCCCACGGGATCTTGTGCAGGTACTGCTGGTGGTAGTCCTCGGCGTAGTAGAAGGGCCCGGCCAGGCAGATCTCGGTGGTGATGCGGCCCAAGCCGGCGCCGTCGAGCACGCCTTGGAACATGTCGCGGGAGGCCTCCGCGGCTGCCAGATCGGCTTCGTCGAATACGTAGATGCCCGATCGGTACTGCGTGCCGATGTCATTGCCCTGCCGCATGCCCTGGGTGGGGTCGTGCCCCTCCCAGAAGGCCTTCAGCATGGCATCGAAGCTCGTGACCGCTGGATCGAAAACCACGAGGGCCGCTTCATTGTGCCCGGTCAGCCCCGAGCACACCTCTTCGTAGCTGGGGTTCGGCGTGTGGCCGCCCGCGTAGCCCACCGCCGTCGTGTACACGCCGGGCAGCTGCCAGAAGATGCGCTCCACTCCCCAGAAGCAGCCCATGCCGACCACGACGTGCTTGAAGCCGTCGGGGAACGGCGGCTTCATCGGCGTTCCGAGCACGACGTGCGCCGGAGCGACCGGCATCGTCTGGCTGCGGCCGGGCAGCGCAGCGTCAGCGTCCGGAATCTCCAGTTTCCTCGACCACAACGCCACGGTCTTCCTCCTGCTGTGCCACAGACGCTAGCGACGTAATCTCAGCAACATGAGCGAGTCGCTGATTCCGGCCGAGACCCTGGAGCGTGTCGGCGAGGTGCTGTCGGGACCGGTCACCACCGTCATCGACCGGCGGGAGGCGCAGCGCTACGCATACGCCGTCGGCGACGAGAACCCCGTCTATTTCGACGAGGTCGCAGCACAAGAGGCCGGGTACCGGACGCTGGTGGCGCCGCCCACCTACGTCACCCACGCCGTGGTGCAGCCGAGAACGGCATCCGACCTGCGCACCGACGGCCTGTACCGCGAGGGCACCCGGATTCGACTGCTGGTCGACCGGGTGATGTTCGGCGGCGAGGAATGGGACTTTCTCGAGCCCGTCTGCGTCGGCGACGAGATCACCGCCACCGTCCGGCTCGCCGCCGTCGATCAGAAGGAGGGCCGCAAGGGACCCTTCGTCCGGCAGGTTCGCGAGACCACCTTCGTCAACCAATTCGGCGACGAGGTCGCCCGTTCCCGCATGATCGGCATCGCACGATGAGCACTGACACCGACACTTCCGCCGCAGCACCAAACCTGCAGACGCTCGAGGCGGGCCAGGAACTGCCGACCATGCACAAGTTCCCCGACGAGGCGCAGCTCTTCCTGTACAGCGCCGCCAGCCACAACCCGCACCGGATCCACTACGACCGCGAGTACGCCCGCTTCGAGGGGCACGACGACATCATCGTGCACGGCCCGCTGCAGGGCGCATGGCTCACGCAGTTCGTGACCGACTGGGCGGGGCCGGCCGCCCGGCTGCTGGGTGTCACCTGGCAGAACCGCGCCAGCGGGCTGCCGGGCGAGGAGCTGGTGTTCTCGGGCACGGTGACGTCCGTCGATTCCGAGACGGGAATCGTCGAGCTGGAGATCGCCGAGCACACCTCCGACGGGAGACTGCTCATGCCGGCGACAGCTAGGGTCCGCCTGCCCACCGCGTAGGCCCAGGAGACAAGCGCATGAAGATCGCCGTCGACTTCCCGTCCATTGCGTTCCGGGAAGGACCCCAGCGTGTGCTCGACCTGGCGAAGGCCGTCGAGGACCTGGGATACGACGAGATCGCCGCATTCGACCACGTGGTGATGGGCCACCCCGGCGAGGGTCGCTTCACGATCTACCCCGCCAACATGCCCATCCTCGAAGCGCTGATGCTGCTGGCGAACGTGGCAGCGGTGACCGAGCGCGTGTCGCTGTCGACCGAGGTGCTGGTGCTGCCCCAGCGCCAGCCCGTGCTGGTGGCCAAGCAGATCTCGACGCTGGACACGCTGTCGGGCGGGCGGGTGCGTCTCGGCATCGGCGTGGGCTGGCAGGACTCCGAGTACGACGCGCTCGAGGAGGACTTCAGCACCCGGGGCAAGCGCATGGACGAGGCCATCGACCTCATGCGCACCTACTGGGCAGGCGGCCGGATCGGGTACTCCGGCGAGCACTACAACAGCCACGACATGGGGATGGAGCCCGTCTCACCCCAAGGGGCCGACATCCCGCTGTGGATCGGCGGCGACAGCCGTGCGGCGCTGCGACGGACCGCCCAGAAGGGCGACGGCTGGATGGCGTCGGGCGTCAGCGACGAGCGGGCGCTGGAGTGCATGACGGAGATCCGCCGTCGCGCCGAGGAGGACTTCGGCCGCGACCCCGACTCGATCGGCATGCAGCTGATGCTGGCACCGCCGCCCCGCACCGACGCCGACAAGGGCTTCTACAAGGACCTCGACGCCATCGGCGAGCGGGCCGCCGTCGTCAAGGCGCTGGGATTCGACTGGGCCTCGGTGAACGTGACCGCCATGTTCCAAGCAGGTGCCCGCTCGGTCGAGGCCATGATCGACCGGCTGGGCGAGATCATCGAGCGCATCCGCGCCGAGACCGGCTGAAGCCGCAGGATCTTCCACCACCAGACCAACAACACAGCACAGCCCAACACAGAACAGGACAGACCATGAGCCAGCCGCAACTCATCATCGACAATCTCAAGGCCTGCTGGGCGAGCTGCAAGGAGTTCTACGGCTCGCTCGAGGGCGACCAGTGGCAGGTGCAGTCGCACTGCCCCGACTGGACGGTTCACGGTGTCCTGGTGCATCAGGTGTCGGTGGAACAGGCCCTGTCGGGCTGGCTGCCCGAGTCGGCCGAGACGCCTCCCCCGTTCGGCGACATCGCCGGCTACGTCGCCGCAGCGGCGGCCATGAGCGGACCGGAGCTGACGGCGTTGGCCGCGGAGGTGTGGGACGGGCGTGCCTCGCAGCTCGAGGCGCTCGACGAGGAGGTGTTCGAGCGCGGATCGATGACGCCGGTGGGGCCGGGCACCTACGGCCGCTTCATGGCCATCCGCGAATTCGATCACTGGATGCACGAGCGCGACTGCCGCACCCCGCTGGGATTGCCGACCGGCAACGGCGGTCCCGCCGCCGAGATGGCGCTGAACGAGGTGCACCTGTCGATCGGCTACATCGCCGGCAAGAAGGTGGGGCTTCCCGACGGCGCTTCGATGCACTTCGACATCACCGGCGCCGTGGAGCGCGACATCTACGTGCAGGTGGAAGGCCGGGCCCGCGAGGTGGATCACGTCGAGAACCCGATGGTCACGCTGCACTGCGACTCGATGGCGTTCATGGACCTCACCTGCGGGCGGATCGACCCTGAGGGTCCGATCGCTGCAGGCCTGGTGACGTGGTCGGGCGACGCCGAGCTCGGCGCACACGCCGCCCGGAACCTGCGCTTCACGATGTAGTCCCTCGCAAACACCGGCTCGACAAGCCCAAGTCTCAGAAGACCCCAATTCTCAGAAAACAAGGAGAACCCAGATGTCAGAGACATCCCTGCCCGTACGGCACCTGTTCAGAATGGACATCGATGCCGACCTGTCGAATGCCGCCCGCATCCGCGGCGGGCCTGCCGGCACCCGGATGGTCGCCTCGGTCGACGGCGGCACCGTCACCGGCGACCGCATCAAGGGCACCATCCTGGGCCCGTCGGGCGACTGGCTGTACCGCGCCGCCGACGGCACGATGCATCTCGACGTGCGCATCTCGATCCGCACCGACGACGAAATCGACATCCTGATGGAGTACCAGGGAAAGATCTACGGCGACGGCAATCCCCGCTCGGCGCCCACCTTCCAGACTTCGATGGAGGGCCCGTACAACTGGCTCAACAAGATCCAGGCCATCGGCATCGGCTCGCTCGACGACGGCAAGCTGGCCTACGAGGTCTACGAACTGCTGTAGCGGCTCGGCCGCAGGCGCCTCAGACGGCGGCCGGGCGCTTGCGGGGATAGGCAAGCCCCATGAGCGGGATGCACAGCGCTTGCATGCCGCCCAGCAGCAGCCACAGCCAGTTGTAGAGGTGCACCTCGTGGTTGCCGCCCAGCACCGCGATGGCAATGGCGACGCCGATGCCGCCGACGCTGTACCGCAGCGATTGATGCACACCGTTCGCCGTCGCGAGAGCGGCTGGCTCGATGTCCACGAGCGCTGCTGAATTCAGATGGCTGGCGAGCACGCCCATGCCCAAGCCGAAGCACACGGTGGCGGGAAAGAACGCAAACCAGAAGCGCACGTTCTCGTCCAGGAAGAACAGCAGCCACAGATGGCCGCCCGTGGCGATGGCCGACGCTAGGGCCATCATCCCCCGGAACCCGTGCTTGTCGGCCCAGCGACCGCCGAGCACCGCCATGACCGCCGAGATGATCGGGGCCGGGGTGAAGGCCAGACCGACAGCCCACAGGCTGTAGTCCCACACGCCCACCAGGTATTGCGGCCACAGGAACCAGCTCGTAAAGGCCCCGACCATCGCCAGCGACACCGCCACGTTGGCCACGGCGAAGCTGCGCACACGGAAGAGCCGCGGATCGAAGAGCGGCTCGTCGTGACCGGCCGAGCGCCAGAGGAACAGCGGCAGCAGCACCGCGGCGCCAATGAAGCATGCGAGCGTGCCGGCCGATCCCCAACCCCAGTCGCGGCCTTGCAGGGTTGCCAGCACCACCAGGAATACCGCCGCAGTGCCCATGGCAACACCCAGCAAGTCCAGCGGTCGGCTGCGATCGGGCTCGGCCGTTTCCTTCAGGAACCACACCGAGCCCAGAATCGCGAGCGCGGCGATGGGCGCGATGGCCAGGTACACCCAGCGCCAGTCGGCGATCTCGAGGATGCCGGCGGCCATGCCAGGCGCGAGGCCCGACGCCGCCATGCCTGCCGATGCCCAGATGCCGATGACGCTCGCTTGTCGCGCAGCAGGGAACTGCGGCAGCACCAGGGCCAGCGAGGACGGCACCGTCAGCGCACCGCACAGCCCCTGCACCACCCGGGCGACCAGCAGCAGCTCGATGCCGGGTGCCAGCCCCGCGGCGATCGATGACACGAAGAGACCGAGCACGCCGAGTCGGAACACCACCAGCCGGCCGTAGCGATCCGCCAGCCGGCCGCCGGCGATGATCGTGGAGGAGAATGCGAGCGCGTAGCCGCTCACGATCCAGCCCGTCAACGCTCCCGATACGCCAGGGAAAGCGCGCACTATGTCGGGGAACGCGACATTGGTCACCGTGACGTTGACCGTGCCGAGCACGAACGCCAGCGAACCGGTGGCGAGCGCCAGGCGGGCACGGCTTGACACATGTTTGTCAGCGTCGTCGTGCGCGTGCGGTGGAGGCGGGCCCGCCGTCGCAGCACGTTCGATGCGCTGCGGTGCGACGTGATCCGTGGGCTGGCCCGTGACGCGAGCGATGCGCGGCGGCGCTGCGCCGGGCGCGCTCGGCGCGAGGCGCGACGCTCCCTCGCCGAGCCGGAGCTGGACGACCTGCGGTGCGGGATTCGGCGCTGAGGGAAGGTCAGCCATCGCCCGCCGGGGGTGCGCTGAGCTGCGCCCGGCCGCTGAGCCGTGGCGGATGCGCAGTGAGGGCCTCTTCGACAGGCTCGGACCCGCGTTCCGAAGAGCCGACTGATGATGCGACATCAACCATGGCGCTGCTCCTTGCGGGGCCGAGGGGGCTGACGGACCCGGCTGAGTCTTGCCTGTGCGCCGTCCGCTCGCGGGATTGCTGGCGCGTCGCCTGCCGTTGCTGCCCAGTTGCCGCGAGCGATGCCTGCACTCTGAAGCCGAATTGGGGCCGGTGGTACGATCCGGCCATGACGGCTGTCACGCTGAATATCGAACCGCTCGATGCCACATTCGGTGCCTGGGTGCACGACATCGAGCTCCGTTCCATCGACGACGCCACCTTCGAGGCACTGCATGAAACGTGGCTCGAATACGCACTGCTCATCTTCTCGGGCCAGTTCCTGACCAATGACGAGCAGGACGCATTCGCCTTGCGGTTCGGGAACCTCGAGTTCAACGCGGCACCCATCTCGAACGTCGGCAAGGACGGCAAGGTCCACTACGAGAAGAGTGACGACTTGGTGAAGTCGCTCAAGGGCAACTGGGGTTGGCACCACGACAGCACCTATATGCCCCTGCAGGCCAAGGGTGCGGTGTTCACCGCCGAGCTAGTTCCCGAAGACGGTGCCGACACCGGCTGGGCGGACATGCGGGCGGCGTACGAGGTGCTGTCCGACGAGGACCGCGAGCTGGTGCACGCACTCGAAGCGCACCACTCGCTCTACTACAGCCAGGGCCGGGCGGGCTTGCTGCCGAAGAAGAAGGACGACGGCACCTACGGCATGTACGGCTACCACGACATGGATATCTCTGTGCGGCCGCTCGTGAAGGTTCATCCAGACACCGGGCGTCCGAACCTGCTGATCGGACGGCATGCGCACGACATCATCGGCATGGATCCTGACGAATCTGTCGCGCTGCTGGATCGGCTGAATCGGGAAGCCTGCCAGCCGCCGCGCACCTACCAGCACGCCTGGACAGCGGGCGAGGCGGTCATCTGGGACAACCGGCGGCTCATGCACCAAGGGGTGCCGTTCGACATGACTCAGCCCCGCAAGATGTGGCACACCCGCATCGCCGGCGAGCTCGAGTCGGAGCTGGCGCTCAACCACACCGTCGAGTCGGGCGGCTTCAAGCACGGGCGCGACGCCATCCTGAACTCGGTCAGCTAGAGGCCGACGCAACACCGGCGTCGGGGATTCCACCGGTCGTCCGTATCGAAAGGAACATCGTGGCTGCGTACGTCATCACGCGGGTCAACGTCACCGATCCGGATCAGTACGAGAAGTACAAGGCGCTGTCGCCAGCCGCTGTCGCCGAGAGCGGCGGGAAATTCATCGTGCGCGGCGGCGATTCGGTGACCCTCGAAGGTCCCGACGAGAATCGCCGCATCGTGGTGCTGGAGTTCCCCGATGTGGACTCGGCGAGGAACTTCTACGACTCCGAGAAGTACCGCCACGCCCGCGACGTCCGAGCCGGCGCCGCCGAATTCCAGATGGTGGTCGTCGAGGGCGTCTGAGCCAGTCTCCGCATACATCTACGGTCCGGTACTGAGCACACAGGAGCAGGAAACATGGCGCGCAAGTCGATTGAGATCGAGAGCTTCCAGCATGCGAACCCGATTCCCGCGGCGGCGCGGATCGGGCCGTTCTTGACATCGAGCATCACGCCGCCGACCAATCCCGGTACGCGCGACGTCCCTGACAGCCTCGAGGAGCAGATCGAGAACCTGTTCACCCACGTCGGCCAGATGCTCGAAGGTGCCGGCGCCACTTGGGACGACATGGCCAAGATGACGTTCTACGTCACCGATCCGGCCGCGTCTCGCCCGGCCCTGAACGGGCCATGGCTGGAGCGCTTCCCCGACCCCGAGTCGCGCCCCGCTCGCCACAACATGAAGGTGGAAGGCGGCGGCCCCGTGCAGATCTCCTGCACCTTCGAGGCCTACATCGAAGACTGATCTGCCGCGCCTCAGCTGTCGTCGCCAGGCAGTCCGACTCCGAAGCTGATCTGGCCGAGGGGGCCGAAGTCGGCGACGATGGCGTCGCCGGGGCGGATCGTGCGGGCCCGGATGAATGAGCCTGACAGGACCGCTTGGCCGGCGGACATGGTGACGCCGAACTCGTGGAGCTTGCGGGCCAGCCAGCCCACCGAGTTGAGCGGGTTGCCCATCACCGCCGCAGCAGTGCCGGATTCTTCGAGGTCGCCGTTGAGGTACAGCGCACCGCCGATGTGGCGGATGTCGACGTCGGTGAGCTTGGTCGGGCGGCCGCCCACAATGATGAACCCGCATGACGCGGCGTCGGCGATGCTGTCGGCCACGCCGGCCTGGGTGCTGCGCCGGTTGTAGCGCCGGTCCACCACCTCGATGGCGGGAAGGATGAAGTCGGTGGCCCGCATCACGTCGATGGCGTTGACGTCGGGCCCGCCGAGGTCGGACTTCAGCACGAACACGATTTCGATCTCCACCAGCGGGACGTTCAGGATCGAGGCGGGCACGATCGAGCCCTCGTCAAGAAACCAGTTGTCGAACAGCGTGCCGTAGTCGGGCTCGGTAGCACCCGATGTCGAACGCATGGCCTTGGACGTGAGGCCGACCTTGTACCCCTTGACGACCCGGCCCGCCGCGACCTTGGCATCGGTGACGTACTGGCCGATGGCGTACGCGTCGTCGTTGTCGGCGCCCGGGTAGGTGTCGGTGATCGGGTCGATCCACTCGCGGGTGCTCTCGGCATGCAGCAGCGCCGCAGCCGCCTCCCGCCGCTGCTCGTCAGTCATCGCCATGTCGTGCTCCCCGGTCTTCGGCGCCGTGCCACGCCTCGGCATCGGCCGCTCCGCAAGCTACATGGAGCCCAGGACACCTTCGAGATCAGACTCCAGCGCCTGCCACCGCGGGAGCTGACTGACAGGGCCTGATCGGTCGAGCCGCTCCACGAGCAGCCGGCGATGCGAACTGAACCGCCTGTCGAACTTCTCTCGGTGACGGCCGCTAGTGCCGGATGCGATGGCCAATGCTCTTTGCAGCACATCCTTTGGGTCCGAAATGCTCTCCAAGCGGTGCAGATCCGGAATCTCCAGATCGTCCGTCGAGCCGGGTCGGCCAGCGACCTGCCGGATGAGTTGCTGATCGGCGAGCAACCATGCTTCCGTCATCCGCACCGGAATCACGGGCACTGTCGGGAGTCCTTCGGCCACCTGCTGCACGGCATGTTCGATCTCAGCTAGCCGAGCCTGAGCGCCATCCTTCTCGGCGTCGCGATGCACGAACAGCAGGTCCGGTTGTCCCTCTCCCCGCAGCACGAACTCGAGGCGGTCGCTGATGCGCAAGCCCGGCGGTTCCGGCAAGCGCTCGAACTCGGGGGCTGTCACGTTGACCCGCACGCCACGCTCGATGCACATCGCCTCGAGGTGCGCTGCCAGCGGACGATCTGAGGTTCCGTCGGTGAACAGAATGGCGCGTCGGATCACGCCGTCTGCGCTTCGAGTCCGTAGTCATCGAGCGAGAGCTGCGTGCCCACCGCTGTAGTCAGATACGGCACCAAGTCGAGCCGCGTGGCGATGCCGACTTCGGAATGTGGCCCGCGCCAGCCGTCGGCCGATGGCAGCAGACGAAGGACGCGCTCGGGCATGCCGTCCCGTTCGCAGCGAACACTCGACTTGGCTACGAGAAGCTCGTCGGGGTGGATGTGCTGAACGAGCGCAGGCGAATGCGTATTGACGATCACCTGACGGCCCGGGTTGTCGTCAGCGACTGGCAGTTCGGGGTCAACAGCGAGGTCCCTCAACAGTTCCACCATCTCAGAAACGTTGGCTGGGTGGATGCCATTTTCGGGCTCCTCCATGCAGAGAAGCCCGCTTTCGTCCGGATCAGATTCAAGGACAGCCAGTGCGAGGAATCTGAGAGTTCCCTCCGAGAGTGCTTGGGCCGGCAGCTCAATGCCATTGAGCTCGGTCACCATGAGCGTGAACAGCTCGTTCGTGTCGTTCTCATCTACTCGCACTCGGCGCGCCCCAACGCCTGAGAGCGCGCCAAGTCGGGCAGCGATACGGGCATACGTCTCGTCCGCATCGGAATTGCCATCGGCGTTCTGGCATTGGCGGTTCGCTACCCGGTGCAGGGTCGCGGGAAGGTGTCGGCCTGCCGCGGTAAGCCGCCGAAGGTCCGAGTAGCGGTCGGCTGCTCGCAACGATGTCGGCTCAAGCGCGAGGCGCCGCCAGCTCTGCATCTCACGCCGGGCCGCAAGAATGGTCGGGTTGTCGGCACCTGTGATCGTGCTCAAAACCGTCGCCGGGGCGCGCGCAGCCGACGCCGGCTTCGGTCGTCCACGGCTGCCGCCATCCTGGTGAATCTCGATCACCGCCTCGCCGTCACGAACTTCGGTGGAGATGAATGCAGCGGCGCGACGGCCGGAGACTACGGAATCACGAAAGTTCTTCTTGGAATGCGGAAAGCGCAGATGATGATGGGCCTGTCCGATCCTGATCGGTGTCATCGATTCCCGGACAAGTACGATGCCTCCGGATTTGTCACGGCCACGGGGCCGCTCGTAGCCGACTTCAACTTCGTAGCGGACGAAAGTGATAGAGGCGCGAGCCTCCCTGCCGAAGTCGTCGTGTACTTCGGCAGGAATGATCATCTCCGCTGCGAATCGCATCCGCCGCTGCTCACGATCGGAGCCTCGCCAGAACAAGTCAGCAGGGTCGCCAGAACCGCGCTCGCCTGCTGAGCGAACCATGTGAGCCGCCTCCATCAACGGATTCGACGACAGCAGGCTGAGGAACTCAATCGCATCAAATACGTTCGACTTGCCAACACCGTTTTCACCGGCGATGCAGGTGAACGGCCCGAACTCGATATCGAGATCGAGCAGGTTCTTGAAGCCGTCAACCTCAAGACGAGTCAACATGTGTACGTATCTCGCTGTTCCGCGCCGCGCCGCAGAGCATGGCGTCGCTGGGCATGACACAGCCAGCAGCATCGATCATCCCGCACCCTTCGCATGCTATGCGCGTCGTTGGGTGGGTTCGAAGGCGAGGTTTTGCAGCTCATGCGAAGCCGAAGATCGGCGGGAACGCCACGACCACCACGGCAGCCCAAGCGGCGTAGACGCCGAAGTGGGCGGTCTGCCAGCGAACGATGTCGCCGAATGGGCGCCGCCGGCGCCACAGCTCCAGGCAGAGCCACACGCTTCCCGCCAGGTTCACCCCAAAGATGACGTTGATGCCCGCAATGGCTGCCCGGTTCGGGCTCCAGCCGAAGTCCGCGATGCGCCCGACGACGGCCACGAGCGTCAGGATGCTGGTGAGCAGCCCCGCTGCGGCGAGCACAGCCGCAGCGCCGTCGAAGAATCCCGGCCGGGCTCGGTTGCCTTGCAGCGCCGCAGAACAGCAGCAGGCCCACGACGATGCCCAGCAGCACGTTGAAGAGGATGAGCGCCTCGCGTTCGGCTTCGATGCTGCGGCCGGTCGCGGGCACCGCCACCAGGAACAACGCCAGCATCGCTGCGAACAGCGGCGTGAAGATGAGCGTGCTCGACCGGCGAATCAGCGGACATTGGACTGTCAGGCTTGCTCATCGCGCAGACGCGTGGCTAAACGCAGTGGATGGTGTGTCCTGACGGCTTCGCACCGACGGCACCGGCACTGCTCGCAGGCAGCTAGTAGGTGGCGTTGCCCCAGGTCTCGTCGAAGACGATCTCCGACAGCGGCAGCCGGTCGAGCTTGCGCGGGAACGGCGTCGACCGGTAGCCGACGGCGATATGGGCGGCCGTTGCGACGCCTTCGGGAATGTCGAGCATCTCCGCGACCTGCGGTTCGTACATGCACAACAGCGTGGTGAGGGCGGTGCCCAGGCCGGCCTCCCGGCAGCCGAGCAGGAAGTTCTGCACCGCGGGGTAGATGGAGCCGCCGCCCACCACGCTGAGCCGCCCCAGCTCGGTGTCGGTGGGATGGACGCCGTCGATATAGCCACAGGCCACCACGATCACCGGCACCTCGGCGAAGTGCTCGGCGAAATGGTCGGCGCTGTCGAGCAGGCGATTGGCCTTCTCGCCGATGATCTCGATGTCACCACTGCGGGCCAGGCCCAGGTAGGCCTTCCACGGCTCGAGGTACCACTCCTGAAGCTGCTGCTTCTTTGCCTCGTCGCGCACCACGATGAACCGCACTGGCTGGCGGTTGCCGCCCTGGGGCGCATGTCGGGCGTAGTCGAATGCCTGCTCCAGCGTCGCGTCCGACACCGGGTCCTTCGTGAAGTACCGCGTCGTCATCGACGTCAGTGCTGCCTCGCCAAGTTCCATGGTTTCCTCGCTTCGCTCAGATGTGGCGCTCGCCGCAGGCCGCCGGGCTCCAGCGGCGCTCGCATGACAGTAGCCACCCGCTGCGCCGTCTGCCCGAAGACGAGAATGCGCGTTATAACCGATAGAATGTGCAACAAATAACTGATAGCAAATGCAAGAAATAACTAATAGAAATTGTCAGGCGTCAACGGCACTCCTGCACGCCAGACGCACGGGAGACGCTTGTGGCAGAGCATTCCCTCATTCAGCGCAAGATCGAGCGCACTGTGCGCGAACGGCTCGCGGCCTTCCGGGTCGTCGTCCTGCACGGCGCCCGGCAGACCGGCAAGACCACGCTGGCGCGCCTGCTGACCAATGGCGGAACCTACGTCAGCCTCGATGACCAGGCCCAGCGGGATGCGAGCCTCGAGGACCCGCGCTCATTCATCGAGATCCGTGACCGTCCGGTCATCATCGACGAAGTGCAACGAGGCGGCGACGCGTTGGTCCGCGAAATCAAGATCGCTGTCGATGCTGATCCCTCTCCAGGGGGGTTCCTGCTCACGGGCTCCGCGAACTTCCTCACGGTTCCGCACCTGAGCGAATCACTCGCCGGAAGGGCCTCCTTTGTCGACCTCCTGCCGCTGAGCGAGACCGAGCGCGAACGCACCGACGGCCTGCTGGCAGAGCTTCTCTCGCACAGTGCGCCTCCTGGCCGCGCCGACAGCTCAGCCCACGGCTCATCTCTCACCGAGAGCGTGCTCGCCGGTCGCCAGCCCGTGGGCGACACGCCGCGCGAGTACGCCGAGCGGGTAGCCCAGGGCGGGTTTCCAGCCCTTGTCGGCGTGTCGGAGCGCATGCGCACCGTGTGGTTCGAGGACTACCTGCGGGCTGTCGTGGCCCGCGACGTGCGGGAGCTCACCGGCGCACGCAAGATCGACGACCTGCCGCGCCTGCTGGGAGCGCTGGCGGCGCGTACGGCCTCCGAACTGGTCGTCGAAGACGTGCGCCGCGATCTGGGCTTCGGCAGCAGGGACACCGCCGCCGACTACCTCGCCCACCTGCGGATGCTGTACCTGGTACGCACGCTGCCCGGATGGGCGACCAGCGCTGTCACCCGCGCTCGGCGCCGCCCCAAGATCTACGTGACCGATACGGGGCTCGCCGCGTCGGCGCTCCGGCTCGGCGCGGCGCAACTGCTCGACCCCGCCGAACGCATGCGCAGGCCGCTGCTGGAGACGTTCGTGGTGAACGAACTGGCCAAGCAATCGTCATTCGCAGACGACCCGGTCGAGCTGAGCCACTTTCGCAGCGCCGATGGCAGGCGCGAGATCGACGTGATGGCGGAAGTCGCCGACGGGCGAGTCTTCGGCTTCGAGGTGAAGGCCAGCCGGTCCGTCAGCCCGCGGCACTATCGCAACCTCGCATGGATGCGCGATGCCCTCGGGAGCAGGTTCACGCTCGGGATCGTGCTCTACACCGGCGACGCCTCATACCGTCTCGCAGACCGCATCGTCGCACTGCCCATCAGCGCACTCTGGACCCGCTGACCTCTGGGAGGCCCGCAAGGTCCAGCGCTCTCATCTGCTCACGGCGAACGCATGGCGCATTCGCCAGACTCGCGCCCCACCAGGTCAGCGAGGGAGCGGTGCATGCGTCAGATCTTCGATTTGGATACCCGGCTCGGCCGACGGGTCAATGCGTTCATCACAGTGGTCATCGTGCTGTCGATGGCCACCTTGGTGGCCGACACCCACTACACCGCGGCCGACGGCGGCTTGCCAGGGTGGCTATGGACGCTCGAGCTCGTCATCTGGGTGATTTTCGGCGTCGAGTATGTAATGCGCATCGCGCTCGCGCCGTCGGCGTGGCGATACATCATCTCGTTCTACGGCATCGTGGATTTGCTGGCCGTGCTCGGCGGATTCGCGAATGTCCCGGCGGGTACCTCGCTGCGCTTGCTGCGCATGCTGCGTGTGTTCCGGGTCGTCAAGCTGGTGCGAGGCAGCGAGGCCCTCGACCGCTTCCGGGCAGCATTCAAGGACATTGCCGACGAGCTGCTGGTGTACCTGTCGGCCTCGGGGATCCTGATGTTCATCGCATCGGTGGGCATCTACGAGCTCGAGCACGATCAGCCCGACACGCTGTACGTCAGCATCTTCGACAGCTTCTACTGGGCGGTGCTGTCG
>JAJDTF010000023.1 GCA_022827265.1 Acidimicrobiia bacterium
CTCACATACAGTGCAGTCGCGAGGGTGTCCAAGTCCGGGCCCATGCCGAGAACCTCCAAAATCGAAGCGTGACTACACCCGAGCTTGGACACCCTCACCCCACCAACGGTGGACCCCACCCCTTGGAACTAACCATCTAGCCGGCGTGACTGCAATCGGATCGCGCATCTGGTGGGCCCGGCTCACTGAGCGCCGGGTGCATCCCGCGAGCGCGCTGGCAATCCAGTCCGCCTTCACCGTGGTGGCGATGGCCCTGCTGCTCGGCGCGGCAACAGTCCACAGCAGTCTGATGTGGGTGATGTCGCTGCTGGCCGGGTTCACGATGATGTCGTGGAATGCCGTTGCGATGCTGGCCATCATCACCGGCATTCCTGTCGCGTTGGCGGGCCGGGCGTCGGGCATCGTGATGCTCGGCTTCATGTCCGGGCTCAGCATCGGAGGTCTTGTCACGGGCTACGTCGCCGAGTGGACGGGCAGCTTCAACCTGGTCTGGACGGGTTTCGCAGTGCTTGCTGCCGGCGCGACCGTGCTGGCGCTGATCATGCGCCGTCCGCGCCCAGTCGGTCCCTGACGTCGTCTCCTTCTGGGTGTGGAATTGCCGCCTCCAGCGGCGTTCTGACAGCGAAGATCATTCGCTCTCCAGCTCGAACCTAGGCTGGCCGCCATGGGGGACGATTTCGGCATCGAGTACCAGAGCGGCTTCGGCAACGAGCACGCCACCGAGGCAGAGCCCGGCGTGCTGCCGATCGGCCAGAACAGCCCCCAGCGCGTCACCCACGACCTGTACACCGAGCAGCTGACCGGCAGCGCCTTCACGGCGCCCAGGGCCCATGCGCTGCGCACCTGGATGTACCGGATCCGCCCCTCGGTGCGCCACGTCACCGCGCTGCGTGACATCGAGGCGGGCAACCTGCGCACCTCGCCCTGCCGTGAGGGCACGCCGCCGGTCGCCCAGCTGCGCTGGAGCCCGATAGCGGTTCCCGCTGAGCCGCTGAGCTGGCTCGAGGGCCTGTGCACCCTCGCGGCCAACGGCGACGCCCATCTCGGCACGGGCGCCGCAACGCACCTGTACGTCGCCAATCGCTCCATGGATGACCAGGTGTTTGCCAACGCCGACGGCGAGATGCTGATCCTGCCCCAGCAGGGCGCACTGCGCCTCGTCACCGAGCTCGGCACCCTCGCCGTCGGGCCTGCGGAGCTGGCCACAGTGCCGCGTGGCGTCAAGTTTCGCGTCGAGCTGATGGAGGAGACGGCCCGCGGGTACGTGTGCGAGAACTACGGGGCGCCCTTCCGGCTGCCCGACCCGGGGCTGATCGGTGTGGACGCGCTCGCCATGCCCCGCGACTTCCTGTTTCCGGTTGCCGGCTACGAGGCCACCGATCAGCCCACCCGGCTGGTCTTCAAGCACGGCGGCCGCCTGCTCGAGACGCACCTGCCGCACTCGCCGCTCGATGTGGTGGCCTGGCACGGCAACTTCGCCCCCTACAAGTACGACCTGCGCAACTACTGCCCCTTGGGCCCGCTGCTGTTCGACCATCCGGCGCCGTCCATCTGGACACTGCTGACATCCCCGTCAGACACAGCGGGCACTGCCAACGTCGACTTCGTGCTGTTCCGCGAGCGCTGGGCAGTGCAGGAGCACACCTTCCGCCCGCCCTGGTACCACTCCAACGTGATGAGCGAGCTGATGGGGCTCATCGAGGGCACCTACGACGCCAAGCCCGATGGGGGATTCGAGCCGGGCGGCGTCAGCATCCACAACGCCTTCCTGCCCCACGGCCCCGACATCGAGGCCTACGACGTCGGCACCACCGCCGAGCTCGAACCCCGGCGGATGGCCGACATGCTCGCCTTCATGTTCGAGTCTCGTTACCCATGGATCCCCACTGCGTGGGCTGCCGAACTGCCTGAGCTGCAGGATGACTACGCCGCAGCGTGGACCCCGCTCGACGACCGCAGCGCCCTGCGTGGCAATGGCGACGGCTGAGCGCTCGAGGCACCGGAGCGTCGGCTGATGAATGCGACACGAGCGAGTGCGGATCTGGGTGGCCGGGTTGCGATTGTTACTGGTGCTGGGGCGCGTGGCGACGGGATCGGCAACGGCCGGGCGGCGGCGATCCTGCTGGCCGAGGCCGGCGCGCATGTGGTGGCGGTGGACCGCAAGCCCGAGCTGGCTGAAGCCACGGTGGGGATGATCAGCGCCGAGGGAGGCAGCGCCGTTGCCGTCGGTGCCGATGTGACCGTTGAAGCAGACTGCGAGGCCATGGTGGAGGCCGCGCTGGAGCGGTGGGGCCGGCTGGACATCTTGGTGAACAACGTGGGCATCGGCAGCGACGGCACGGTGGTGACCAGCGATGTCGAGCGGTGGCAGCGGGTGATGGATGTGAACCTGACGTCGATGGTGCTGGCGTCCCGGCATGCGATCCCGGCGATGATCGAGCACTCGGGCGGGGGAGCGGTGGTCAACATCTCGTCCATCTCGGCGCTGCGGCCCCGCGGCATGACGGCGTACTCGACGTCGAAGGGCGCAATCATGGCGCTGACCTCGGCGATGGCCGTCGATCACGGCACCGATGGTGTGCGGGTGAACTGCGTGGCCCCCGGTCCCGTGCGCACACCGCTCGTCGGCGGCGACGAGATGCCCGACGAGCTCGCCGAGGCCCGTCGACGGGCCAGCGTGCTGAAGATCGAGGGCAACGGCTGGGACATCGGCGCGGCCGTCAGGTTCTTGTGCAGCGACGAGGCCCGCTACATCACCGGTCACACGCTGGTCGTCGACGGCGGCGTGACCCTGCGAGGACCGTCACGGGCTTCACCGCGCGGCTGAGCCGGCCGCCGCCGTCATTCTTCTCGCTGGCTGAGCCGGTTATCCGCAGCCGCTCGCTGCGCCGATCGGCTACACCCGCTGCTGGCGGAAGCCGCTGGCGTAGTGCGCCTCGGGCAGGCGCCTGCGGCCGAAGAGTTTCTCGCGCAGCGTTCCCGGCCGGTACTCCCGCTGCAGCAGGCCCCGGTCGCGCAGCACCGGCACGACACCCTCGATGAAGTCCACGAACGTGCCGGGGGTGGTGGCATACACCAAGTTGAAGCCGTCCACACCCTGGTCGAGCCGGCGCTGCATGCCGTCGGCGATCTGCTCGGGCGACCCCACCAGGAACTGCCCAGCCATGTTCAGCTTGATGAGGTCGCCGAAAGTCCGGGTGCCCGGCCGTGCAGAATCCAGCAGCGACTTCACCGGCCCCCTGACGCCCTCGGTGCGCAGCGTCTCCAGCGGCTGGTCGGGGTCGATGTGGCTCAAGTCCACGTTGAGATTGCCGCTCAGGTGCGCCAGGCCCGCCTCCAGCGAGAGCGTCTCGAGATAGTCGGCGTGCTTGGCCTTCGCCTCGGCCTCGGTTCCACCAACGATGGGGGACAGGCCGGCGATGATCTTTACGTCGTCGGGGTGACGACCGACCGCACGCACCCTGCGCCGGATGTCTTCGGCGATGCGCGTGAGGCCCCGCGAGGCCGCCACCACGAAGACGCACTCGGCGTGTTTGGCCGCGAAATCGCGCCCGCGATCCGACGAGCCCGCCTGGTAGATCACCGGCGTGCGCTGCGGCGACGGCTCCGCGAGGTGCGGGCCGGCCACCGAGTAGTACGGGCCTTCGTGGTCGATCGGCCGCACCCGGTCAGGGTCGGTATAGACGCCGCGCTCGGTGTCGGCCACCACCGCATCGTCAGACCAACTGCCCTCCCAGAGCTTGTAGCAGACGTCCAGGTAGTCCTCGGCCCGTTCGTAGCGCGTGTCGTGCTTGGGCAGTCGCGGGTAGCCGAGGCTCTGCGCGCCGTTCTGCAGGTACGAGGTGACGACATTCCAGGCCACCCGCCCGCCCGTGAGATGGTCGAGCGTGGAGATCTGGCGGGAGAAGGTGAACGGGTGCGCCTGCAGCACGTTGCTGGTGAACGCGAACCCCAGGTGCTCGGTGACGGTGGCCATGGCCGGGATCAGCAGCATCGGGTCGTTCACGGGCACCTGCATCGCCTCGCGCAGCGAGGTGTCGGCGCTGCCCCGGTAGGTGTCGTACAGCCCGATGACGTCCGCGAGGAAGATGGCGTCGAAGCACCCGGCCTCGCAAATGCGGGCCAGCTCCAGCCACGGCTCGAGTGAGGTGTACTCCCGCTGGCGGGTGTCGTCTCGCACCCACAGCCCCTGCTGTATGTGGCCCACGCAGTTCATTGTGAACGCGTTCAGGATGATTCGTCGGCCTTGACCGTCTGCCCCCTCTGCCGCCACGGTCTCAGTCTCGCACCACTGGCTGCGAGCCGTCCCGGCCTGTCAGCGGGAGTTGGGGCTGGGGGCCGCGAGATAGCTGTCGACAATGTCGGCAGGGTCGCCGACGGCCCGGACGCGGCCCTCGTCCAGCCAGACCACCCGATCGCAGAAGCGCCGGATCTCGTTCATGTTGTGGGTGACCAGCACCACCGAACCAGACGCCGAGCGCACGTCGTCGATCCGGTCGGCCGCAAGCCGCCGGAATTCCTCGTCGCCCACGGTCAGCGCCTCATCGATCAGCAGGATCTCAGGGATGCGGGCAGTGGCGATGGCGAAGCGCAGCCGGGCGCGCATACCCGATGAATACGTGCGCATCGGCCGGTCGATGTCGGCGCGCAGCCCGGCGAAGTCGATGATCTCGTCCATCCGGCGCTCCACCTCGGCACGGGTGAAGCCCAGCGCCAGCCCGCCGATCAGGATGTTGCGGCGCCCCGACAGCGCCGGTCGCAGCACCGACGACACCCCGAGCAGCGACGGCCGCGACCGCCCCCGGATGCTGCCCGAGCGCAGTGGCAGCAGCCCGGTCATCGCGGCGAGCAGCGTCGACTTGCCCGCACCGTTCGGCCCGATCAGCCCCAGCGTCTCGTGCTCGAACAAGTCCAGCGTCACGCCCTGCACCGCGGGGATCATGCGGTACTGGCGACGCATCCGGCCGCGGGCAAAGCCCTGCTTGAGGCCCATGGCGGGTTCCTCGAAGACCCGGTAGCTGACGTGGGCGTCGCGCACCTCGACCGTGACGGCGGGATCGCTCACGCGCCGAGCCTCTGCTCGGACCGGTGGAACACCCAGAATCCGATTGCGGGCATCACGATGCACCACATCACCAGACCGGCCACGACCCACAGGTCCACGGGTTCGCCCAGCAGGCACCAGCGCGCGCACGTGATGACGTCGTAGAGCGGGTTGAGCGCGAACGCACGCCGCCACGCCGCGCTCTGCACGAATGCGTCGACGCTGAAGATCACACCCGAGCCGTAGAACAGCAGCCGGAACAGGTGCGGCAGGATCTGGCGCAGGTCGGGCATGGTGGTGCCGATGCGAGCCACGAGCAGCGCAGTGCCGAAATTGAAGGCGAACTGCGCTACGAGCACCGCCGGCAGCACGAGCCAGCGAAGCGTCGGCAGCTCACCGGTCGCCAGCACCGCCAGGATCGCCAGCGCCAGCGCGGGCACGAACGCAGCGGTCTGGCCGTTCACCGACGCTGCGGGCAGCAGGATGCGAGGGAACTGGATGGAGCGGATCAGGCCCATGTTCTGCGTGATCGAAGTGGATGCCTCCAAGGTGACCCGCTGGGTGAGATGGAACAGCACCACGCCGACGATGAGGAATCCCAGGAAGTTGTCGACCCCGCGCCGGGTGTCGATGATGACGCCGAACATCAGGAAATAGACCCCGACCAGCAGGGCCGGATTCACCAGGTGCCAGAGCTGGCCCAGCGTGGTGTCCATGTTCTGCGCCCGCAGGTCCTGCGCCGGCACCACGATGGCGAACTCGCGCCGGCGCCACGCCTCCCGCAGGTACGTCCGAGCCGTCGGTCTCGATGTCAGGTCGATGAGCGGCCGCACCACCGCATCCCCCGAACTGGAGCTGCCGGAGCCGTCGGCGGCCTCAGTACTCACGCTGGTCATCCTACGAAGGCCTCGCAGGGTGAGCCGAAGGGCCTCGTTGCAGGGTGGGGACCCTCAGCAGGGGCATACTCACGCGGCTGAGTGATGTCCGGCAACGGATGTCTGACCGCAACGGACCGCCCGTGTTCACACCGCCTGCACACCGTCCCACGCCGCCGCCCGCCGATGTGCGGGGCAATGACTGGCGCTCGCTAGGGGTGGCCCCGCTCGACGTGTTCGAGCCGCTGCTGCCGGTGACCGTGGTCGTGCCCTACTACGAGGCGCCCGATGCGCTCGCGCTGACGCTGGCCGGGCTCGAGCGCCAGACCTATCCCCGGGATCTCTTCGAAGTCATCGTGGTGGACGACGGCTCCGACCCCCCGCTCGACCTCGCTGCGCTCGACTGGCCCGCGTCCGGCCAGCAGGCGGCCAGCGAGTCCAAGTCCGCGGCAGCGAGTCCGAGCCGGTTGAGCGTGCGAGTGGTCCATCAGGAAGACCTCGGGTTCGGCTTGGCTCGGGCACGCAACAACGGCGCCCGCGCTGCCCAAGGCGATGTGCTGATCTTCTTGGACTGCGACATGGTCCCCGAGGCCGACTGGCTGGCCGCGCACGCCCGCTGGCACCACGCAGCCAGCGACCTGCTCACGCTGGGGTTCCGCCACCACGTTGATGTGGACGGCATCGGCGCGGCGGACGTGCGCGACCGGTCCGGCTCGCTTGCCACGCTGTTCGAGGGACGGCCGATCCAGCGTCCTGAGTGGATCGAGCGCCGGATGGAGCAGACCGACGATCTCGCTTCAGACGCCGACGACGTATTCCGGGTGGTCACCGGCGGCAACTTTGCCGTCTCGAAGGCGTTCTTCGAGACCGCCGGCCGCTTTGACGAGACGTTCACCCAATGGGGCTCGGAGGACATCGAGTTCGGCTGGCGCGCCTACGCGCAGGGTGCCGTGCTGGTGCCCGAGCGCTCGGCGCTGTGCTGGCACCAAGGCGAAGGCGCAGTGCTCAGCGAGGACGAGACGGTCAGCCTGGCCCAGCAGCGCGACAAACTCTCGCACCTCATTCCCGACCGGCGGCTGCGAACCTCGCCTGCCGGCCGCTCGTACACCGTCCCGCAGTTCGTGGTGACCGTGGAGCCTGGGCATGCCGACGAGCCCGACGTGCTCGACACGGTCGAGCAGGTGTTGGCCAGCAACAACCACGACCTCGTCGTGTGGGTCAACGAGCGACCCGGCGAACAGTTCGAGCGGCTGCGTCGCCTGCTCGATCCTGACCCGCGGGTCAGCGTGGGTGACGCTGGCGGCGCTGCCCTCGCACACCCGGCGGCGGCGTTTCACATGCGGGTGCGGGCGGGGGCCCGCATTCGCCCCCGGATGCTCGACCGCCTGCAGAACCAGCTCGGCACCGCGGCCGCCGGCGAGTCTGATCTGGCCTCAGGTCACCGGGTGGGCATCACCCGCGGTTGGGCCGTCCACCGTGCCCGCCGCTCGGGCCGGACCGTGGCCGAGTTCGGTGCTGTTGTCGAGCTGGACGTGGACAGCCTGCAGGTCACCCAGGAGGCCAAGCCCCAGGGATGGCTCGCCAGCAAGCTGCACGGACCCGCCAAGCGATTCCTGCGGATGTGGACCCGCGTGCGCCGGCACCTGGGGACGCTGTTCGTGGCGGTGCGCCGCATCAGGCGGCCCGCGGATGTGGCCCGCCTCATCGCGACCGTGGCCCGTGCGGTGTGGTGGCGGGTCAAGAACCTCCGCTGGAAGTTCCGCAGTCTGATGTGGGCCCTGCGGCGGGCCCGCAAGCAATGGCCGCGCCGGGTGAAGAAGCGCCTGCGCATCTGGCTGGGTCTCCAGCCCCGCAGCCAGCGATACGTGCAGCGCCTCGCCCGCTACCCGCTCGGGGCCGAGATCGTGGCCGCCGGCCGCGAGGCGTCGGCGGTCTTCGCGGCTTCCACCAGGGTGGCAACCCACGTCGGCGACGACGGTGATCATCACGTCGACGTCGTGGTGGCCGATTCGGCCAAAGCCGGCGAAGCGGCGCTTCGAGGCGCTCCGGGCGAGCGGCGACCGGCGGTCGCCGTACTGGCGGACATGGCGCCGCTGGCCCGGGTGCAGGCCTTCAACCCGGAAGCGGTCAACCCGATCGGCTGGTCGGCCGGGTCCGAGCCGGAACCGGCGTCGGTGCGGTCGCTGCTGTCGTTGGCACGTGGCTCGATCTTCAGCCTCTACCTTGGCGGCGAGCTGCTCACCGACCTGCGCGCCCCGCACCATCTCACCGACAGCGCTGCCGACCACCGAGACGCAGTGCAGCGGGCAGGTGCGCTGGCGGCGTTGGCTGGCGCCGGAGCTGTCGTGCACATCGACGCACCCGATCCGCGGCTCGCAGCGACGCTCGGCGCGGCGCTGCATGACCTGATGGTGTCCGATGATGTCGCCGGTGCCGATGCGCACCGCCGCGAGCAGCTCAGCATCGAGATGCGGCGCTGCGCGCTGCGCGACCACTCGCTGCGCAGCCGAGCCCGCCAGATCCTCTCGGCCACGGGCGTCAGCGCCCAGCCGCCCGAAGTGTCCATCCTGGCGCCGACGAGGCGGCCGGACCGGGTGGCCGATGTCATCTCGACCGCTGCCAGCCAGACCTACCCCCGTCTCGAACTCGTGCTCGCCCTGCACGGCGACGGCTTCGACAGCGATGCCGAAATCGAAGTGCTGGCTGGCGACCTCGGCCAGCGCCTCCAGATCGTGCGGGTCGCCGGCACGGAGAACCTGGGAGGGGTGCTGCGGGCCGCTGCAGAGGCGGCCGGCGGATCCCTGCTCACCAAGATGGACGACGACGACTACTACGGCGCCGAGCACATCTGGGACCTAGCGCTCGCCCATGAATACTCACGGGCAGAGCTGATCGGCAAGTCGGCTGAGTACGTGTACCTGGAGCGGCTCAACACGACCGTGCGCGACCAGAACCGCCAGAATTTCTCAGAGCGCTACATCCCCTTCGTGGGCGTCTCGGGCGGGGTGCTGATGATCTCCCGCCACGATCTCGAAGCCGCCGGCGGATGGCGACGGGTGCCCCGGCGAGTCGATATCGCCCTGGCCCACGACGTGACGCTGGCCGGCGGGCGCATCTACTGGACCCACGGCGCGGGCTACCTGCGGGTGCGCCACGGCGAAGAGCACACCTGGAACGTCGAGGACAGCCACTTCCTGGGCCGGGCCAGCGAGGTGCGTGACGGCTGCGATCTGGTCTTCGCGGGGGTCGAACAGGCCTGACTGCTCCCGTCCTGCGAGACTGGGGCCATGAGCGGCACCTTGGACCTCACTGCGAACGAGACCGAACTGCAGCGCTCTCTCGACGAAGTCGACGAGAACGGCTACTGCATCGTCGAAGGCGCTATCGAACCCGAGCTGGTCACCGAGATCCGCGCGACCGTCGCCCGGGTGGAGAACGAGCTGAACGTGCAGCCGAAGGGCAACCGCATCGAGGGGTTCGCCACCAAGCGCATGTACAACCTGCTGCACAAGGACCGGTCGTTCTGGAAGCTGCCGATCCACCGCAATGTGCTGCCGTTCCCCCAGCACCTGATGGAGCCCGGCGCGATCCTGTCGGGCACCACCTGCATGCACATCGGCCCAGGCGAGGTGCACCAGGGCCTGCATTCCGATGACGGCCTCGTAGATCAGATCGACGTGCCGCGACCCCGCCCGCCGTTCATGGTCACGACCATCTGGGCATTCACCGACTTCACTGAGGCCAACGGTGCCACCCGCCTGGTGCCCGGCTCGCATCGCTACGACCACGAGCCCCAGCCGGGCGAGAAGCCGGAGTACATCGCGGCCGAGATGCCGGCCGGCTCGGTGCTGGTCGTCAATGGCGGCACCTGGCACTGCGGCGGTGCCAACACCTCCACCGACGACTGGCGCCTGGGCATCAGCGTGCAGTACTGCCGGGGCTGGATGCGCCAGCAGCAGAACCAGTACTACAGCCTCGCTCCCGAAGACGTCCGCGACATGCCCGACGAGCTGGCGGCGCTATGCGGGTTCAGCCTGTACCGGGGGATCATGGGCCACATCGACGGCGCCAGCCCCGGCCGGTTCCTCGGGACCGAGGGCCTCGCCGAGACCGCGTACGCAGCCCGGATCAAGGCCATCGACGAGGGCGAGCAAGTCGGCGGGATCGGCACGGCCGAGCCCGCGGAGGCCGGCACCGACTGATCCCGAGGCGCACTGACGCTCTTCGGCACCGTCACGACCGGCTGCGCTGCGCGACACTGAGCCGGTTCACAGCGCCGAGAGGCCGAGAGAGGAGCGAAGTCGATGGAACTGCGCGATCGGGTTGCGATCATCACGGGCGGGGGAGGCGGCATCGGCGGTGCCACCGCCCGGCACTGGGTGGCCGAAGGTGCTCGCCACGTCGTCGTCGCCGACTACAACGCCGAATCCGCCCAGGCGGTCGCGGACGAGATCGGCTGCGAGGGCGTCGGGCTCGACGTCACCGACGAAGCGGCCGTGGCCGACCTGGTCGAGCGCACGCTCGAGTCGCACGGTCCGATCGACGTGTTCTTCTCCAACGCAGGCGCCGGTGCCGAAGGCGGCCTGGACGCCACCAACGACGCCTGGCAGTCCCAATGGGAGCTGCACGTGATGAGCCACGTGTACGCAGCCCGCGCTGTGCTGCCGTCCATGCTGGCCCGGGGCGAGGGCTACCTCGTGCACACCGCCAGCGCCGCCGGCCTGCTCGCAGCCATGGGCTCGGCCCCTTACTCGGTCACCAAGGCGGCATGCATCAAGCTGGCCGAGATGGAGGCGATCCTGCACGGCGACGACGGCATCCGGGTCTCGGTGCTGTGCCCGCAGGGCGTGAACACCGCCATGGCGCCGCAGCGACTCGCCGACGGCGGCACCGACGGCATCGTCGAGCCGGAGTTCGTGGCGCAGGTCATCACCCAAGCCATGGCCGAAGAGCGGTTCCTGATCCTGTCCCACCCCGAGGCCCAGACCTACGTCGAACGCAAGGCCTCCGACCCAGACCGCTGGCTCAGAGGCATGCGCCGCCTCCGCCAACGCTCCCTGAACCTCGAAGACGACGCTTAGCCCGGATCCACCGGTGGGGTGGGTTGGCGGGGGTCGTGGGTGTTGGTGCTGGGGCGGTTGGGGGTGGGCGGCGAGCTCGGGCGCAGCGCGGGCGTGCG
>JAJDTF010000147.1 GCA_022827265.1 Acidimicrobiia bacterium
GTGCACCGCTCCGAACCGATCGACAGCAGCCTCGGCGAGCGCCTCGATCTGCGCCAGCTGCGATACGTCGGTGCGCACCGCGATGGCTTCCGCACCGGTCGCACGCACTTCGGCTGCGGCATCGTTCAGCGGCGCTTCCTCGATGTCGGCCAGCACCACGTTCATGCCTGCTGCCGCGAATGTGTCGGCCATCGCACGGCCCATGCCGCTCGCCGCGCCTGTCACTACGGCAACTCTGCCCTCGACCTCCATGGCCCCTCCGCTCCGTCGCGCGTCCAGTCATTCTGGCTTGAATGTGTGACAGGTGCACAACCCAGACGGTCCGCCCGACGCGCGCATCCTCTCAGGCAGCCTCGAACGCCCGGCGACCGCCTGGCTTCGGCGCAACGGCGGGCTAGTCGAAATCGATGACGGTGCGGGTGCCGACGCGCTGACGCATCTGCTCGTAGCCGGCGTTGATGTCCTCGAGCGGCATGTGGGCCGAGATCATCTCGTCGAGCATCAGCCGCCCGTCGAGATACATGTCGACGTAACGCGGCATGTCCACCCGGAAGGCATTCGAGCCCATCATCGAGCCCTGCAGCCGCTTCTCGAGCATGAACACCTCATAGCCGGTGATCTCGATCTTCTCGCCGAACGGCATCATGCCGACGATGACCGTGGTGCCGCCGGCTCGCGACGACGACCAAGCCTGCTCGCAGGTCTGCTTCAGCCCGATGCACTCGAAGGCGTAGTCGACACCGCCGCTCGTGAGCTCCTTGATCGCCTCGACAGGGTCGCCCTCGGAGGCGTTGACGGTGTCGGTGGCGCCCACCTGGCGGGCCGTTTCCAGCTTGGAATCTTCGACGTCCACAGAGATGACCCGACCGGCTCCGGCGATGCGGGCACCCTGCACGGCCGACAGGCCGATGCCGCCTGCGCCGTAGACGGCCACGGTCGCGCCTGGCTCGATTCGAGCGGTCTTGAACACCGCACCCAGGCCCGTGGTGACGCCGCAGCCGATGAGCGCCGCACGGTCGAGCGGCATGTCGTCGCGGATCTTCACCACAGCGTTCTGGTGGATCAGCATTTCCTCGGCGAATCCGCCGAGCCGGGCGAACTGGCCTACCTCGGTGCCGTCTGGCTTGGACAGCCGTGGTGAGACACCGGCGGGCCGGGCAACCGCCGCGGGATTGGCGCAGATATTCGGACGACCGGTCAGGCAACGCTCGCAGTGGCCGCAGAAGACGGACAGGCAGGAGATGACATGGTCGCCGGGCTTCACGTATGCGACGTTCTCGCCGACCGCTTCGACCACGCCGGCACTCTCGTGACCCATGACAGCGGGGAGCTGGTACGGCCAGTGCGCATCCATGAAGTGCAGGTCGCTGTGGCACAGTCCCGCGTGCACCACCCGCAACAGGACCTCGTCGGGAGCGGGCGCATCAACCGAAATGTCCTCGATGTCGAGTTCGCCCGGAATCTCGTTGAGCACTGCAGCTTTCATGGTCGGCCTCCCCTGCGGTCGCGCACATCGGCGGCGCGATCTAGCCACGCGGCAGCGTACTCACCTGCAAGATGCCGCAGGAAACCTCACGGCGTGGGGCCTCCGCGCCGCAGTACCTCCGGTCTGATCAGCAGCCACAGCGTCATCCCGGCGAGTCCCAACGACGTCATCAAGATGACGGCGGCGCGGGCGCCGAGCTGCTGCGCCACCTCGCCCAGCACGTAAGTGCCCACCGGCAGCGCACCGATCGCCATGCTCAGCAAGCCCATCGCGCGTCCCCGCATCTCCTCTGACACGGTGGTGAGCACCAGCGTCGACTGCGTGGCAGCGAAGAGCCCGCTGCCGCAGCTCGCGACGTACAGCGTGATCACTGCGATCAGGACATTCGGCGACAGCGCCCACACAATGAGCATCGCCATGGCCACGAAGACGCCGGACGAGTAGGCGATCCCCCAACGACCCTCGCCCCACCTCGCCGTGACCAGCGATCCGGTGATCATGCCGAAGCCGGTCATCGAGCCGATGATCCCGATCTGCGATGCCGTGGCATTGACCTCGTCGCCGATGAGCTGGACGGCCGGGAAGTAGGCGAACATGAAGAAGTTCGCCATCACGGTGACGCCGAGGATGCTGAGCAGGCTGCGATTGGTGCGGGCCAAGCGCAAGCCGTCGCGCAATTCGGTCAGCGGCGATGTCTGCCGGGGCTGACCGGAGGCTGTCGCCTCGGGCGAGGAGTCATCGATCATCTCGTGCGGCGCAGAGCCCAAGGGCACCAGTTCGAACACACGCTCGGCCATCGACGGTGCCCAGCGGGGGTGAGCCAATCGCAATCCGGCCAGCCCACGGTGGACTCGGTCGGCACGGTCGCACTCGGTCATGCGTTGCGACGGGGCGGGCATCGAGGGCGGCACGTGCGGTACCCACATGAGGAGCACCAAGCCGAGGCCCAGCATGACGGCCACCCCCAGGAAGGCTGCCCCTACGCCGGCCCGGTCAGCAAATGCGCCACCCAGCAGCTGCCCCGCCGCTACGCCTGAGGCGAGCGCCATCGTTTCCCACGCCATTGCCTTGTGCAGCCGATGCGGCCCCACGATGTCGAGCACCAGCGCTCGACGGCTGGTCATGTCCACCACCCAGCCGATGCCCGCGAACAACAAGAACGGATACAGCAGCGCGATGCCCAGTTGCCCAGCCCGCTCGGCCAGCCCTACCACGGCCACGAACGGCACCAGAAGCGCTGTCTGCAATCGCACGGTGCGCCGGCGGTCGAAGCGATCCGAGATCACCCCGCCGATGGCTCCGCCGAGCAGCAGAGGCGCCCACATGATGGCCCCAGTGAGCTGCACCATCCGTGGCGAGGCGGTGATCTGGTTGACGTGATAGCTCGCCAGGAACGCGATCGCCCAGCGTCCCCAGTGCCAGCACAGGCCGCTGAACCACAGCGGGGCGAACCCGCGTGCTGCGAAGGCACCGCCGCCGCGGACCTCGGGTTCGAGGCGCGGCGCCTCAGCGGCCGCCGCCCCCCTGCGCATCAGCGCGGCATCCTACGAGGATGCGCGGGTCGGCGTATCTGCCCGTTCCGGCTGCTGGATCAGGCGGGAACGCCGGAGGCCGGGGCGACGGTCACCGGCACGCCGTTGACGGCGGCGTTGCCCGAGGGGACGTCCACGAAATCGGGCGGGACGAGCACGTTGTAGTTGACACCGGCATACCTGCTGGCCACTGACTGGCGGGTGCCGGGCTTGTCGTGGCCCCAGCCGTGAGGCAGTGATACCACCCCCGGGTACATCTGATCGCTGACTTCCACCGGCACCTCGACGGCACCGCTCGACGACGAGACCCGGGCAAGTTCCCCGTCGTTCACGCCTGCGTCCGCGGCATCGTCGGGATGGATGAGCAGCGTGCAGCGATCCTTGCCGCGCACCAAGACCTCCACGTTGTGCATCCACGAGTTGTTCGAGCGCACGTGGCGCCGGCTGGTGAGCACCAGCGAGGCATCGGGCCGGTCGAGGCTCGCCTCGAGACGCCCGATGTCGGAGGTGATGCGCTCGGGCGCCAGGTCGATCTTGCCGTCGGCATTCACCACGATGTCATCGACCTGCGGGACCATCGGGCCCATGTCGAGCCCGTCAGGCATTTCCTTCAGCTTGTCGAGGTTCAAGCCGTCGGGGTTCTCACCGTAGCGATCGCCCCACGGACCGGTCCGGATGGCCAGATCATTCAGCCGCTCGGGCCCGGGTAGGGGCGATGCCTCCAGCGCCATCGCCGGATCCGCGCCGGCCAGCTCAGCAAGCGCCGAGAAGTACAGATCGTCGAACTCTGCGACGTTCACCTCTCCGAGGCCTGCGCACATCGCACCGAGTCGCGTCAGGATCTCCCATTCGTCGGGCCGATCATCGGAGGGCGGGAACAGCGGGGGCGCATACTTCGCTGCGGAGCGCTTGGCCCAGCCCCACAGCATCTCGGAGTAGAAGTGCTGCTCGAGCGCTGCCAACCCCGGCAAGACCACGTGAGCGTGGCGGGAGGTCTCGTTCAGCGCATTGTCCACCGAGATCATCGCCTCCAGCAGCGGCAATGCCTTGTCGAGACGGTCGGAATTGGGGGCGGACAGCACCGGGTTGCCGCCCACCACCACCAGCCCCTTGAGCTGACCCTCGCCGGGTGTGTCGATCTCCTCGGCGAGGCATCCCATCGGGAACTGCCCCAGCACTTCGGGGATGTCGCGAACCCTGCTCCGCCAGCGGTCGAACCCGCCCTCGAAGCCCCAGTCCTGCTGCAGCATCGACCACGCCACCGGCTTCGCCCACATCATCCCGCCGACCGCGTCCAGGTTGCCGGTGAGCGCGCAGATGACGTCAGGCAGCCACGACGCCAGCGTGCCGAACTCCTGGTTGCAGGTGCCGATGCGGGCGTACCACGCGGCCCGCTCAGCCGCAGCGAACTCGCGGGCCAAGGTGCGGATCGCCCCTGCGTCAGCACCGCACGCCTCGGCCACCCGCTCCGGCGGGAACCCAGCAGCGATGGCCCGCACGTCGTCCACGCCCTTGAGCCGATCCGCCAGGTGCCCGAGCCGCACGAGCTCTTCGTCGAACAGCACGTTCAACACGGCGAGCTGCAGCAGCGCATCTGTGCCGGGCCGCACCGGCAGCCACTGGTCGGCGTGCGCGCAGGTCTCGCTGCGGCGCGGGTCGATCACTACCACCTTGCCTCGCTCGCGCACGAGGTCCAGAGCACCTGAGACATCGGGGCAGCCCATGAAGCTGCCCTGGCTGGCGGACGGGTTGGCGCCCTGGACCACCATGAAGTCAGTGCGGTCGATGTCGGGCACCGGGATGCGCCAGGAGTGCCCGTACATCAGCTGGCAGGCCACGTTCTTCGACCAGGTGTCGACGGTGCCAGACGTGTACACCGTGGGCATCCCGGCAAGCTGCAGGAACATGCCCGCGTATCGGCTGATCGAGTAGTTGAAGCCAGTGGCATTGCCGAAGTAGGCGGTGATCGCTTCGACGCCGTAGGTGGCGCGGACACCGCCGAGCAGCTCGGCGCAGCGCTCGAAGGCGGCATCCCAGCTGGCCTCCGTCAGATTGCCGGCTGCGTCGCGGACCAGCGGCCTGCGCACTCGATCGGGATCGGCGTACATGTGCCCGAGCACGGTGCCCTTGGGGCAGATGTAGCCCTTCGACCACACGTCGTTGCGGTTCGGCCTGATCAGCTTCACTTCGCCGTCGGCGTGGTGCACCTCGAGCCCGCACATCGCTTCGCACAATGAGCAGCTTCGGATATGAATCTGACGATCGGTCATGCGGGCCCTTTTCTCGCGGCGTGTCCCATGTACCCCGGGGTCCCCCGAGATTACGTCCCAAGCACGGGCCACGGCCCGCTCCTGCTGTTAACTGCGAAGCGGTCGAGCGCGAGCGGGGAACCGATGACGAGGCAGGCACTCAGCGATAACGACACCAGCGCGGCGCGAGTTGCAGGCGTGGACGGTGCGGCCGGCGGGTGGGTCATGGCAGTGACAGGAGCGATAGACGGCTCGCCGGCCGAGTTCTCGCTGTGGGACTCGTTCGCCGAACTCTGGGCGGAGGCGCAACGGCATTCCCTCCTGGCCGTGGGCGTCGACATGCCGATCGGGTTGCCGTCAGATGCCAAACGTCGAGCCGATATCGACGCCCGCAAACTGCTTGGACGGCGGCGCTCCTCGCTGTTCTGGCCCCCGCCGGTCGCCGCATTGGCTGCAAACGACTACGTCGAGGCCAATCGCACTTCCCGGGAACAGCTGGACATGGGCCTCGCCAAGCAGGCGTACAACCTGCTTCCAAAGATCCGCGAAGTCCGGTCCGTGCTGACACCCGCGGATTTTGAAGGCACTGCAGTACCACAAGCAGCAGAAGTGCATCCTGAACTCTGCTTCGCCGTGATGGCCGCCGTACCCCGCTCAGCGGCTGTGCCAGATAGCCGGGGCAACCAGTCCTCGGGCGGCGAGGAGTCGATTCCGTCGGCACCGCTGATGCACCCGAAGCGCCGCCAAGCGGGCATTGCCGAGCGTTTGGCTCTGCTTCGCACGTGTTTTGCCGGAATCACCGAGTCGGCAGTTCTCAGCCCGCTGGCCGGCCCGCCGCACCCTGGGATCGATGATCTGCTCGATGCCGCGGCAGCAGCCTGGACCGCCCGCCGAATCGTCGCAGGCCAGGCGGCCCAACTCGGCGCTGTCGACGGATGCATCGAGGCCGACATTGCCGGCCACCCGCTGACCATCGTTGTGTGAACAACGGATGAACTCGGAGCCACTAAGGGTCATCGGTGCGGTCGCTCGTAGGCCACAGCCGCAGAGCCTCTTGCGGACCGTCCCATTCGAAGCGGAATTGCCGGAGGACATCAAGTCCGATCACCATGTCTTCACCCAAGTCGGGGACTCTGGCCGCTACGAGCATGATCGGCTGCGTCTGGGTCCCTTCGGGACCGGCGAACTGAAATTCAATTGCATGGCACGGGGCCATTGTGGATCCGAGCGCCGTGCGCAACTCGACCGAGTGAATGACGCCCAGTGAGAGCACATCCGCGATGGCTTCGCTGATGAGTGACATGGTCGTGCCGGTGTCGACAAGCCCTCTGCCCCGTACCCGCGGCGGCAGCGTCTGGTCCTCGAACATGTGCTCCTGATGGCCCAATGGGGTCAGCGACAGCTCGAATCCGACGCGCGCCCCGCTTGCCGAGACCTGTGCCTCGATCGGTGATCCCGATGCGGCCGGCTCGGTGTCAGATGCCTGCTGGCCGAATGTAGATCGGCTCGTCAACCTTCACGACTCGCTTCACGCAGAAGCGTCGATGCTCGGGATCGAGATAGCCCGCGTTGATGGCGTCCCACTGGTCGTCAAAGACAGAGAGTTCCGGCACCAAGCGCGAACCTCGGTCGAGGAGGAGCGCCCAGCGGCCCTCATGCTCGGCGACAATCCTTGCCCGGAGCCACTCGAACCGGCGCTCGAGCCGTACCAGTACCGGATCCAGCAACGGGTCCGGTGACATCCCTCCCAGACGAAGCTGCCGCGATTGATCCTCGGACGCGGGGTGCACCTCTGCATCATCGCACAGGGGGTCTCACGCTTACTCGGAATTATTGATCGACGGCTACTATCGGGGCGGTGACATCGACTGATCCGGTGCCTGCGCAGGCAGACGCCGGCGCCGAACCGCAGCCCGTCCTGACCGATGTCTGGCAGGGAGACGGCGGCGCCGGCTTCGACGCTGAGCGCAGCAACGTCAAGATCTGCCGCAACGCGCGCCATTTCACCTTCGACGGCTTTGCTGAAGGCGACGAGGACATCGCCACGTCGTGGCGGAAGCTGCTCGAACGCGAGGGCAAGTCATCCCCCGACGGCACCTCAGTGCGCGACCTGGTCCTCGGTCCGACATCAGGCGACTGAAGCCGGCGGCGTCCCGGGCTCCAACGGTGAGCGACCAGCCCCGCAACGAGACACCGGCGAGCGTTGCCGACCTCCAGGCACAGCTTCGATCAGCCGGCTACCTCGCGAGCCGAGGCTTGGCGACCGCAACGCTCATCGGGATGCGGCTCGGCCGGCCGATCCTGCTCGAAGGCGAGGTCGGCGTCGGCAAGACCGAGATGGCCAAGTGCCTCGCGCAGATCGGCGGGCGGGAGCTGATCCGCCTGCAGTGCTACGAGGGCATCGACACCTACCAAGCGCTCTACGAGTGGGACTACGCGCGGCAGATGCTGCACGTCAGGGCGCTCTCGGAGAGCGAGCTGACCGACGCCGCGGCGGTCAGCGGGCTGTACGGCCCTGAATTCCTCATTGAGCGGCCGCTGCTGTCGGCGATCAAGGCTGGCAGCAGTGCGGTGCTGCTCATCGACGAGGTCGATCGTGCCGACGACGAATTCGAAGCGTTCCTGCTGGAGCTGCTGTCGGACTTCCAGATCACGATTCCCGAGATCGGCACCGTCACCGCGGCCAGCCGGCCGATGGTGGTGCTGACCTCGAATCGCACACGTGAATTGCACGACGCGCTCAAGCGCCGGTGCCTCTATCACTGGATCGGTTACCCCAGCTTCGAGGAGGAGATCGAGATCGTGCGCTTGCGTGCGCCCGATGCCGTCGCGACCCTCGCCCACAAGGTGGTTGCCGCCGTCCAGCGTCTGCGCGACATGGATCTCGCCAAGCCGCCGGGTATCGCCGAGACGCTGGACTGGGTGGATGCGCTCGGCGTGCTGGGCACCGACGATCTCGATGCGGCGGCCGCAGCCGACACGATCGGCGCGGTCATCAAGGACCGTGACGACCTCGAACTGGTCGAAGCCGAACTCGACAGGGTTGTTGCCGATGCCTGACACGGGCATCGAGCCCGATCTTGACAACCGTGTCGCCGATGCCTGACGTGGGTCGGGCACCCGAAGCTGTAGCCAACACGCCGCCAATGGAATTCGTAGCGAGGCTCGTCGGCTTTGGCCATGCGTTGCGAGACGAAGGCCTTCCCGTCGGCTCCGACGACGTGGTCACGTTCTGCTCTGCGGTTTCCGAACTCACGCCGAGCGATCTCGAAGACGTCTACTGGAGCGGCCGCACGACGCTGGTCCATCGTCGGGACCACCTGCCGCTCTACGACGAGGTGTTCCGCCGGTACTTCTTGGGGCACCAGGCCCCGGCCAAACCCGAGCCTTCCGAATCCGAACCGATCGCGCAGGGCCAGAGCGGCACCCTGAACGTGCCACACAGCGAGCCTGGCACTCAAACGGGTGACGACCGGCCGATGGTGCTCGGGCGGCAGGCCTCCGGGGTCGACATTCAGCGCGACAAGCGCTTCGCTGAGTGCACGCCCGGCGAACTGGCTGCGCTGCGGCGCATCATGGCCCAGGTTCGACTCGAACCGCCCCGGCGCCGCACCCGGCGCCGCCGGAGGGATCCGTCGGGGGCGCGCCTCGACATCCGCCGGATGGCCCGAGACGCCATGCGTCTCAGCCACGCCGCCCCGGTCCTGCATCGCGTGACGCGAGCCGAGCGGGCTCGCCCGCTCGTGCTGATCCTCGACATATCGGGGTCGATGGCCGACTACTCCCGCAACCTGCTGCAGTTCGCGTACTCGATGCGCCGGGCAGCCCAGAGGGTGGAGGTGTTCTGCTTCGGCACCCGGCTGACCCGCATCACACCGGCGCTCGACCGTCGCAACCCCGACGACGCCATGAAGCTCGCCGCAGGCCGCGTCCTCGACTGGGACGGCGGCACCCGGATCGGCGTTTCGCTGGACACGTTCATCCGCCGGTGGGGTCGCAAGGGGCTCAGCCGCGGCGCCACCGTCGTCATCTGCTCCGACGGGCTGGACCGGGGCGAGCCAGCAGCCCTGGCCGATGCCATGGAACGACTGGGCCGGCTGTGCCATCGGACCATCTGGATGAACCCGCTCGCCGGCGACGATGTCGAGACACTGCCGAACACACTCGGCATGATGGCCGCCGGCCCGTTCATCGACAGCCTCGAGTCGGGCCACGATCTCGCCAGCCTGGAGCGTTTCGCCGGCAAGCTGCCCCATGTCGGCTAGACCGTGGTCAGCACCACAAACCAAGCTCGAAGTGCCAGCGGCCGAGACTGATCGGGCTCGCTGGGCACAGCACACCAGCGGCGACTGAACGGATGCGAACACATGGCCAAGTGGAGCGTTTCCATCCAGGCCGAGGGCGACCGGCCCGTCGAACTGGACGAGGTGGTCGCGCTGGCCGATGCTGTCGCACCGCTCGAAGGCATCGCATCCGGCGTTGGTGCGATGGCCTACGGCGCCCAGATCGTTGTGGAGGCTGAGAGCTCTGACCAAGCCGTCGAAGCGGCCATGGCGGCGTTCGCTGCTGCCGTCGAGACATCAGACCTCCCCGCCTGGCCGATGACCCGAGCCGAAGTGATCGGCGAGGACGAGTTCGAGTTCGACGAGTGACGCGGCCCCGATGATCCGGCCCCAATGATTCGACTTGGCTCGCTCGCCGGCTACCCGTTCGAGGGACCTCGGGTGCTCGGCGGCTGGACGCCTCCGGCAGCTGCAGCCGTGTTCGCCGTGCTGTACCGGGCCGACCCCGACGGCAAGCCGTACGACTACGCCGTGCTCGACGTCGACCACGCCGACGATCTGACAACGGCTGGGCTGCCGTTCGGCCACCCCCGTGCCAAGTGCTGGGAGCGGCGCGCCGGCAACAGGTGGAGCCTCCACATCTGCACCTATGAGGTGCCGGGCGGGCTGCGCTCGCATCGCGAGCAGATCGTCCAGGAGCTCGTCGCCATCTACCGGCCCGGCTGCGCGCCCGACCAGTTCGACCGGGTATGGGAGGACGAGTGGATCGGCAGCTACCGGGCGCCCACCGCGGGCCCGCTCACCACTACGCGAGACCCGAGCGGTTCGACTGAATCAGACTCAAGCTGACTGCCGGCGGCTAGTCGGGGTGATAGCCGACTGCGTCGTGAAGCCGGCTGCGGCGCGTTCCCATCGCGGGCCGGGCCGGCGACGGTTCGCGAGGCTCAGGATCAGGCTCGTAGGTGGCGCCGGCCACGATGCCTTCAGCCATGCCGTACAGCAGCGGCAATGCGCCCGCGATGACGCCGGCCGTGTTGTTGATGCGCTCGACGCCCGGCTCGACGGCCTCAGCGTCGGATTTGATCTTCCAGACGATCTGCGAGCACTCCTCGAGCAGGCCGGCGATCCGGGTGAGCTGGCTGCCCACCACGAACAAGTAGAACGCGAGCCCGGCTATGAACAGGCCGATCAGGATGACCGAGAGAACTACGAGTGTCGTCATGAGCGCACCTTGTCGAGTACTCGGCCGAGGAACAGGTGGTGTTCGAGGCCTTCGGTCAGCACCGCATCGACCCCATCGGCGGTTTCGGCGATGAGGGCGGTGTCAGAGGTGTTGGCGGCGGCTCGCTCGAGCGTGCCTTTGATGGTCTCCACCCGGCGCTCGATCGTGCGCACCAGCAGTACGAGCATGGTGAGCAGCACCACCACGGCCACGATCACCACGAAACCGCCGATGATGACCCCCCACCAGAGATTCTCTTGGGTGTCGGTGAGAGCCAGCAGGTTCATGTCAGCCTCCTCGCTGCACGCGGACTGGCGAAACGTCCCGGCGCGTCACCAGTTGCTTCCCGCTCTTGTTCGCTTCGCTCACGGGCCGCTCGGGCCACGGCTTCGCCATCCGGCTCAGCCTCCTAACCGGTTCCGGCCGCGTTTGAGGCCGTCGACGATCACCGTCGCCGCTGCGATCGTCGTGTTCAGTTCCCCGAGCGCCGCTGTGTTGGTGACGGCGTCTTCCAGACCGTCGTTGATCTCCGTGGCCCGATTGCCGATCGAGCGGGCCAGCATCAGGATCGGCACGACGAGGGCGACCACCGCGATCACCACGACGATGCCGATGACGTAGCCGATGACCCATCCGGTGGTGGATCCTGCGTCCGAACTCTGGGCGAGCAACTGCGCCATGGCGGTGCCTCCCTCAGATCGATTCGCAGAAATCGTGGACAGGCATCAGCGTCGAGTTGACCGACGGCAGCACCGTGGGCACCGTCGAGGTCTGCTCGGCGATGACGCGAACGCCGCCGGCCACTTGGGTGAGCGTGCGGTGCACTGCAACCAGGTGCAGCACCACCCGCAGGAGGCCCACCGCGGCCGCCAGGATGATCA
>JAJDTF010000008.1 GCA_022827265.1 Acidimicrobiia bacterium
TGCACCGACCGCAACCCTCCACAGCGTCCCTGGCGGCCGGTGCTGAGCAGCTCCGCACCAGCGCGCAGCTCATCGCTGATGTGCTCCCCGCGGCGTCGGGCAGCACCGGCGAGATGTGGGAGTACCGGGAAGAACTCACCGTCCGCGGCGAATCCGGCCCGAGCGCCGACGCAGCCGAGCCGCTGCCCAAAGGCACGCGGCCTGATCGCTCGGCGTGGCTTGAGCGCCGCGATAGCGCCGCATCCGCGTCTCAGGTGCGCTCGTCGATCAGCGCAAGCCAGATCGCCCGCCGCCGCACGAGCAACAGCGTCGCCAACAACGGCGACAGCGGCAGCAACAACAGCCGCGGCAGGGAGGATCGCTGGCTGCCGGCCAAGGACCCCGACGACGACTACTTCAGCAGCCGGCAACGACCGCAGCGCCATGGCCGGGGCGCGACTGCTGTCGGCACCGCGGTACACGGTGTGCTGCAAGCCATCGATCTGCGCGCCAGTGCAGACCTCGAGCGTCAGGTGGCAGCACAAGCCAACGCTGCGAACGTGCCTCGGTCGCAGTACGCCGACATTGACTCGTTCGTGCGGTCCGCCCTGGCCAGCGATGAAGTCGGCCGGGCGCTGAATGGCACCATGTGGCGAGAGCTGTATGCCGCAGCGCCGCTGCCGGCTGACTCCGCCGGCGAGCCAGCGTCTGCCGGCGTGGCCTCGCCCGACACAGCGAGCGATGGCGCATCGGGCGCCGACACGCCGGGCACGTTGATCGAGGGGTTCATCGACCTGCTCTACGAGGACAGTGCCACCGGCGACCTCGTCGTGGTCGACTTCAAGACTGACGCGCTGGGCGTGATGCCGGACTCCGATGGCGCCGACCCCGAACGAGCAGAGGCATACCGCACCCAGGTCGCGACCTACGCATGGTGCGTCGAACGCTCCACGGGACGCCGCGTCTGCCGGGTGGTGCTGCTGTACCTGCGCGCCGACGGATCGCGTGCGGTGCCCGACGTGCTCGAAGGCGAGCCGCTGCGCAGGGCCATTGGCACCGTGCCCGCACTCGCACTCGACATGCTCTCGCCCCCATAGCAACCGCCGATCCCCCGAACAGCTGAACCCGCGTCAACCGGTCGCCGATGCGGCGGGCAGAGCCCCCCGGGAGCGCTACTGCGCGCGGGGTGGGGGCTGGTAGCCGCCGGTGAGCTCGCCGATGCGGCGGGCCAGCGCCATCGTGGTGCGGTCGCCGCCGTAGGGGCCGACCACCTGGAATCCGACAGGCAGGCCCCCGGCGGTGAGGCCCAGCGGCGGCACGGTGGCAGGCAGGTACGACATGCCGGTCAGGATGGTCCAGCGGGTCATCTCGATGTACGGCCGCTCGATGCCGTTTGCGGGAATGCGGCGCTCGGCGAAGGTGCCGTCCTGCATGTGGTCGAACGGCGGGTGGAAGCTCACCGGCATCAGGATGGCGTCGTAGCCGGCGAAGAAGTCGGCCCATTTGCGGCGGCACTCCTCGCGCGCCATGTGACGCTCGAGCCACTCGCGATGGCCGAGCCCGTCGCCGCGGCCCGCAAGCGTCATGGCGGCCCGCACCAGCCACAGCCCGGTCTCCCAGGCCCGCAGCGGGTCGATATCGGGCCGCGCCGCGTGGTCGACGCTCACGCCGCTGTCCTCGAGGGCGCCGACAGCCGCGTTCATCACCTCCAGCACGTCGCCGTCGACCGGGCAGTACTCGTCGTCGAGCCACGCCGCGACACGCAGGCCACCCACGTCATCCGGTGCG
This sequence comes from Acidimicrobiia bacterium, assembly GCA_022827265.1. Lineage (GTDB taxonomy): Bacteria > Actinomycetota > Acidimicrobiia > Acidimicrobiales > Poriferisodalaceae > Poriferisodalis. The sequence continues at coordinate 1,768 of JAJDTF010000008.1, forward strand.
GGCGGCAACTGCGGCACCCACGGCTCTTCGGTGCGCAGCAGCACGTCGAACAGCAGCTCCAGGTCGTCGCAGCTGCGCGTCAGCGGGCCGAACACATTGATGTCCGGCTCGGTGGTGCCGCCGCGCAGGTGATCGAGGTAGCCGGTCGTGGGGATCACCCCGAAGCTCGGCTTGTGGCCCCAGATGCCGTTGTACGAAGCCGGGAAGCGGATCGAGCCGCCGATGTCGGTGCCGATCTCGAAGCCGGTGAAGCCCATCGCGGTCGCCGCCGCGGCGCCGCCCGAGGAGCCGCCGGGCACCTTCGTCAGGTCCCACGGGTTGCTGGTGGTGCCGAACAGATCATTGAACGACTGGTTGTCGGCCGACCAGCGCGGCAGGTTGGTCTTGCCGATCACGATCGCTCCCGCAGCACGGCAGGCCGCCACCACGGCCGCATCGGCGGCAGGAACGTTGTCAGTCAGCTCTCGCGCCCCACCGGTCGAGCGGATTCCCTCGGTCATCAGGGCGTCCTTGGCGGTGAACGGAACGCCGTGCAGCGGCCCGAGCGAGCCGCCTCCGGCTTGCACGGTGTCAGCCGCTGCCGCTCGTTCCAGTGCGCCTTCAAAGTCGCGCGTCACCACGGCGTTGACGTCGCCGTCGAGCCGCTCGATGCGATCAATGACGTGGCTCGTCAGCTCGCGGCTCGACAGCTCCCCCGCGGCAATGGCGGCCGCCTGCTCGCTCGCACTCCACAGTCCCGGGTCATCGCTCGCCATCTCGTCCCCTGATCCCAAGCGCCGATACAACCCGGCGCTGCGCCGACGTTAGTTCTGACGTGACAGGCAGGTCCCGGGTCGAGCGCTGTCGTGGCGGGGTTGGCCTCCGTGCTTACACAACGATCTGCCGGTAGGCATCGATCACCGTTGCCAGCTCGGCAGGCGTTGCTCCGTGCATGAGCACGGCGTCGCAGCCGAGGTCGATCTGGCGTCTTACCGCCGCGGCGCATTCGGCAGGCGTGCCCGCTGCCATCGGGGCCAGCCATTCGTCGGGCAAGAGCCCGCCGATGTGCTCGAGCTCGGCAGCCGTGGCCGTGCCGTCGATCGGGGCGAGGAACTTGGCCACGACTTCGTCCGCGCGGAACTGTGCCAGCACATCGGGATCCCAGCGGTTCACCCGCACCAGCACATCGCCGTAGTACTGCAGGTAGGTGGCCAAGCGTCCGACGGTCTTGCGCAGCCGCAGCTCAGGCGGAACCTCGTCGCTGACCACGACGAAGCACGACCACACGTTCACCTCAGCCGGATCACGCCCGGCCTGCTCGGCCGCCGCCGCAACCGCGTCCACTGAGCGCACCACGGTCTCGTCGGAATAGAACGGATGCAGGATGACATCGTCGAAGCAGCGCCCGCCCAGCGCCAGCGTGTTCGGCCCCATTGCCCCCAGCGCCAGGGGCAAGTGCTCGTCGAGCGTCTGGTCGAGCAGCAGGATCGGAACGCGACCGGTCGGACCGTCGTAGTCGCCGATGATCTCGCCCCGGAACAACCGGCGCATCATCAAGGCGAAGTCCTCCAGCTCGGCCGTGGTGACGGGCTCCAAGCCCATGATCTGCTGCGCCACAGCGACACCGCGCCCGAAGCCCATCGTGAATCGTCCGCGGGCCAGGCTTTGCACCGTGAGCGCGAGGCCCGCCGTGAGCGTCGGGTGGCGGGTGTTGATGTTCGTCACTCCCAGCGTGATGCCAATGGAGCTCGTGACCGCGGCGGCAGCGCCGCAGATGGCGCCAGCCTCCTTGCGATTGGGTCGTTCGCCGAGAAACGCCCTGCCGAGCCCCATCGCTTCGGCAGCTCGAACCTCGATGAGGGCATCCGAAGAGTCGTCGGCATCGCCAGGCAGCATGTAGAAGCCCAGCTCGGGAAACTCTTGCGTTGCCACTGCCCTGTCTGACATCTGCGAGACACTAGGACACTGGTTGCGCGTGAAATCGACTCATCGGCTGCATGCCACGCGCAGCAGGTTCGCGGCTTGCTGACCGGTCGCCGCTACTCGGTGCGCTCGACGATGAACAGCGTCTGTTCCGGCTTGCCGACGACGACCGCGAGATGCCCGCCCGCTCGGCCGACCTCGCCGTTGACGTGGTCCAGTTCCTCATCGGCGATCGGGCAGACCTCCCACGTCTGTCCGCCGCGCCGCAGCATCGCCATGCCATGGCTGACATGCACCGCCGTGGCGACGTCCATGACGGCGGTCTCGTGCAGGGCCACAGCTGCGGTGCCTCCGTCAGCCGATCGACTGGGAGTCAGCTGCAGCGCGGGCACCATGTACGTCGGCGGACTCATGGTCGTCCAATCCAGACCGGCGCCGGATGCTGCGGCGGCATCGGCATCGGAGCGAGCCATCTGCGGCCAGCGATCCGCGAACCCCCCGTCCAACCGTGCGAGCGGCCAGCTGTCGCGCCAGATCTCGCCGAGCTCCTCGAGTTCGGCGACGAGTTCTGCTGCCGCACCGGTCGGTGCTTCGTGCTCCGCTGGGCCTGCGCATTGCTCGTCAAGCCACAGACGCTCGGCGCGCTCGAGTTCGATGGCGGTGTCGGTGACACGAATCCGGGCGTCGAGCAGCTCCCACCCCACCGTCGGCGGTGTGTCGTCATCGACTCGGACGTAGCTCCACTGCTCGCCTGTGCGGACCGCCACCACCTGCTCACGGGCGCAGTCGAGCGGTCGAACCACACCGAGCACGGCAATACGCCCCGATCCGGAGAGATCGACCGCCACGACTTCCATGTCGTCTGGCAGGCCCACCGACTGCCAGTCCGCGCCGTCAAAGGCGTACCAGCTGCCGGCCGCGCGGGCGACGGCGTGCGCGCCGCTGAACGAGTAGCGCATGTCTGCGCCCTCGGCCTCTGGCGGCGGATTGACGACCGACACGGTCGTGGCGAACACGGCGGCTGCGGGGTCGCTCCTGGCCGGCGGCTTGCCGTCCCAGTTCTCCGACTCACCAGCCGTCGCCGGTTCGAGCGTCTCGCCGACGGGGGGCGTGGCGGCGCCCGCCGTTGCGTCCTCCGACAGCTCCGCCGCGTCCTGCTGGGAATCGTCATCGCTCGCCGTCGCCGCGGTCACGATCTCGGCGGCGGCCTCGTCGGCAATCTCCTCCTCGGCCATCTCCTCTTCAGCGATGCTGAATGCGACTGCAGCAGTCGTCGCCGACATGGGCTCGGCCGCCTCCTGCTGTTCCGCGGCCACCACGGAGTCGGTGAGTTCATCAAGCCCGCCGCCTCGCAAAGACACCACGCCCACAAGTGCGACCGCCACGAGCGCAAAGGCGCCCATGCCACCGCGCACCGCGTTGCGCCGACGCTGCAGTTGGGCTGCGCGCGCCTGGACGCCCGCAAGCGAGCCCGAGCCCACCGGCATCTCCGATGCTGCGCTGCGCAGCCGCCCGCGGAGGAGATCCTCGTCGGTCACGACCCGTCCCCTGCATCAGGTGCTGCTTCCAGCACGTCGCGCAGCTGTTCCAGACCGCGGCTGAGACGGCTCTTGACGGTGCCCGGCGCGATGCCAAGCGCATCGGCAGTCTCGGCGACCGGCCAGTCCAGGTAGAAGCGGGCCACAATCACTGCCCGGTGCGCATCATTGAGCGTCGCCAATGCCCGCTCGAGGTCCACGTCGCGCGTCCGGTCCTCCGTGGCGTGCGGCTGGGCCAGCAGGGGTCGCCGTTCTCGTTCCCGGCGGACCCGTCGCAGCCACGATCGTGCCCAATTCAACCCGACGCGGAATACCCAACCCTGCGGATTCGCGTATGCGCTGACCTGTCCCCAGCGCTGGCACGCGCGTGCAAATGCCTCGTCGGCTGCTTCGGCGCCGAGCGCACTGTCGCGCAGTGCCAACCCGAGCGCCCGCGCCAACTCGTCGCGATGGGTCGCATAGAAGTCCTCGAAGCGGACTGCCACCGCATCGATGGAGTCGGCCCCAGTCGACCGCGCGCCCTCAGCCGCGCTCACCGTCAGTCCTGAGCGGATGGCGCCCGAGCCGATCGTGCTCGATTGCGCCAGCGGGGCAGCCATCGGCGAGGCATCGAGACGCAGACCCAGCCTCATCACTGCCGGAATCGTCACTGCAATGGGCGCGCCAGCCATGCCAAGTCCCCACGAAAACTGCCTGCCCCTTCAGACTCCTGCCGGACTGTTTCGGTTCCATGAAGATCGTTGCATGAGCGTCATGGTCAACAGTCACAGTTGCCTGTGCGCACGCCCCTCGGCCGCGAACTCGTCCTCGATGAGCACGCCCGCATCGCGCAGTGCGTCAATCTCCGTGCGGCCGGCGCCGAGCCACTCCGCCAGCACCTCGCCGTTGTGCTCGCCGAGGTACGGCGCCAGTGAGTCCGATGTCACTCCTGAGACCGCCCCCGAATCCGCAACGGCACCAGCAAATCTGTAGGGCGTTTGGGTGACGCGTCGCGTGCCGCCGTCGCGAGCGCTGATCTCGACCGACGAGCCGCGATGTGTCGCGGTGGGTGATTCGTGCGCCTCCGCCGTCGTCCGGATGTCGCCCCACGCCAGGTTCGCCGCATCCAGCGCAACCAGCATCTCCGCACGGGTCGCAAACGAGCTCAGGAACTCGTTGATCGCATCGGTGCGCAGCGCCCGCTTGGTCGGGATGTCGGCATCGGGGGGCGATGGGTCCACGAGCCCGTGGGTCTCGCTCAGCTGCCGCCAGATCCATCGGAAGTCGCCGGCCGTCAAGACCGGCCCGTCGACGCCGTCCCACACGAGCCCGCCCTGGGATGTGTAGTTCCCGCCGTCGAGCCCGGCCTGGCTCCCCTCATCGGTCGCCAAGAACGACTCGAGCATCGCGATGTCGATGTGCTGGCCGTGCCCGGTCGTCTCCGCGACGCGTAGCGCGGCGAGCACACCGATGGATCCGTGCAGTGCTGCGTTGGTATCGGCGACAGCCAGGTACGGCTCTTGGAGCGGCTGCTGGTGCATCTTGGCGGCGCGAGCCATCCAGCCCGACTCGCCGTGCAGCACCGCCGCATACGCCGCTCGCTGCGAATCGGGACCCTCCTGCCCGAAACCGCTGATCGACAGCATCACCAGTGCTGGATTGACCTGGCACAGCTCGGCGAACGACAGACCATGGCGCGCCATCACGCCCGGCCGGAAGTTCTCGACGAGCACATGGGCCTCCGCCACGAGCCGCTTCACCGTCTCGGCGCCGCCCTCGGCACGCAGGTCGATGCAGACGTTTCGCTTGCCCACGTTCTGCTGGGTGTAGAAGCCGGCGAGCCCCGCCCGGTTGACGCCCCACAGGCGCGAGATGTCGCCCTCAGGCGGCTCCACCTTCACGACGTCGGCTCCGAGGTCGCAGAGAATCCGCCCGGCGAACGGGCCGGCCAGAACACGGCTCATGTCGACAACACGGATGCCTGCCAGCGGTCTCATCGCCATTCGGCTCAGCCTCCCGCGCAGTGACTCAACGAGGCCGGTCGCCGGCGATCGTCACCCGGAGCATGTGCCGACGCTGCCCGTGGTAGTCATTCAGCGCATAATGCTGGACGCTGCGGTTGTCCCACATGGTCAGCGTTCCCGGCTCCCACCGCACCCGGCACGTGAACTGTTCGCCGACCGCATGGCTCCACAGCATGTCGAGCAGCGCCTTCGACTCGTGCCGGCGCATGCCCGAGATGGCCTCGGTGAACGCCCGATTCACATACAGCGCCTTCGCGCCGGTCTCGGGATGGGTCCGCACGACCGGATGCGTCAGCTGTGCGTGCGCCTCCTCGGACACCTCTACGTTCATCGAGCTGCGCTGGCCGGCGTACCGGTCTGAGTCGCCTCGCCGCCCGTACTGGCGGGCTGCGGAGTGCACCGCGCTGAGGCTCTCGGCGAAGCGCTTCATCGTGTCGGACAGCCCCGTGTAGGCCGCCTGCTGGTTCGCGAACAGCGTGTCGCCGCCGAAGCTCGGCACCTCCACCGCATACAGCGCTGTCGCCATCGGGGGGCATTCCAGGAACGACATCTCCGAATGCCACCCGCCGCCGAAGTTGACCGTCTCGTGGGGTTCTTTGATGACCGGCACCACCTCGGGTTCGTCCGAGGTGCCGCCGAGGTACGGGTGACGCTCCAGCTCGCCGAAGCGGCGGCCGAAACGTGCGAGCGCCGCAGCGTCCATCTGCTGATCGCGGATCACCACGACGTGGTGGGCGCACAGCGCCTCCCGGATCGCTGCACACCCCGCATCATCGATCGTGGTGACATCGAGCGGCTCGCCATCGGGCGCCCAGAGCTCGGCACCGAGTGCACCGGCGAGGGGTTTGGCCGTGATGCTCATGGCGAACCTGTCGTGTTCATTGCTGTCGCATTCACTGCGGCGTCCTCGTCTCGATCAGCTCACTTCGGTGTCGTGACGGCATCGACGGATCGGGCGCCGACTCCGAGCGGATCCGCCTCCCTCAGCCGCCGTGCCACTTCCCCCGCTGCAAGTATCGCCTCATCGGGGTTTCCGCCGCACAGCGTCATGTTGATATGGCGGCAGCCGGCGTCGAGGTACGGCATGAAGAACTCGACGATGTCGTCGACCGTGCCGCACGGCGTGTACTTCTCGAACGCCTTGAACGGCACCCGGTAGAAGCGCTCCAGCTCGGGGCCGACCCAGCCGGCCGCTTCTTCGCGGCTGTCGCCCAGGCCGATCCATAGCTGGATGCCGTGATCGGGCGCTTCGGGCGCGGGGGCGTCGATCGCCCGCTCGGCGGCGGCCGTCTCTGCGTAGAGGCGAAGCGCCGCCTGGTAGTGCTCGACCGTGCACCAGATGCCCAGCCAGCCGTCGGCGAAGCGACCGGCCCTGCGGATGGCGGCGTCGGACCGGCCGCCGACGTAGGTCGGGATGGGCGGGTCGGGGAGCGGGACGATGCGGGCCTGCTCGAAGGTGAAGAACTCGCCTGCGTGATCGACGGTCTCACCGGCCAGCAGCCGCAGCACGATGCCGAGCGACTCGTCGGTTCGGCGCCCCCGGGTTCGCGGATCGACGCCGCACACTTCGACTTCGTGGCGGTCGTCACCGCCGATGCCCACGCCGAAGCTGATCCGCCCCGGCGCCATCTCGGCCAGGTTCGCGAGCTGGCGGGCGACGGGAACCGGGTGGCGCAACGGCAGCAGGTACACGCCGAGATACACGCCCAGCGCGGGATGCAGGTTGGCCAGCGCCGCTGCGGTGACCATGCCGTCATTGCCGTGCCCGATCCGGAAGCTGACGTGATCGGCGAAGAACACATGGTCGATGCCCGCGTCCGCGACAAGTTCGAGCATGCGACGGCGCTCGGCCCACGGTCGTGACCAGAGCTTCACGTCGGGTGTGACGCCGACCCGGATGGGCGGCGCAGCGGGGCGCACGGTCACTGCGCCGCCGCCTCGCGACTGGCTGCCGCTTCGCTGCCGGCAGGCGCATCCCAGAGCACCGGCAGGTGCTTGAAGCCGTGCTGGAAGTTCGACAGCAGGCGCTCGGGCCTGCGGGCGGGGTCGAGGCGCAGATTCGGCATTCGCCACAACGACTCAGCGAACATCGCGGACATCTGGCGACGTGCCAGGTGAGCGCCCAGGCAGAAGTGCGGACCTGCCCCGAACGTCAGGTGGTCGTTCGGGCTGCGCTCGATGTCGAACCGGTCGGGCTCGGCGAATACGGCCGGGTCGCGATTGGCCGCCACATGGAAGACCACCACCTTGTCGCCGGCACGAACAGAGCGCCCGCCGAGTTCGACATCGCGCGAGGCCGTGCGGCGGAAGTGCACCACGGGCGGCATGAAGCGCAGCATCTCCTCGATGGCACCGGGCAATAGCCCAGGATCGGCGAGCAGCTTGCCGTGCTGATCGGGATGCTGCAGCAATGCCCAGAGCCCGCCGGGCATGCCGTTTCGCAACGTCTCGTTGCCGGCCACGGCAAACAGGAAGAACATGGTCTCGAACTCTTCGTTGGTGATGCCGCCCTCGGCGTCGTCGGCAGCCAGCAAGATGGACACCACGTCAGAGCCCGGATTCGCCCGCTTGCAGGTCGCAAGGTCGTGCGCGTAGGCGTACATGTCTGCGAGGCCCTCGCGTGAGCGCGGGTCGGGCATGCGACCGTCGGGTCCGGGGCGGATCTGGGCTCGCACCTCGCAGGCGCGCTGCGCCATCTCGGTGCCGGTAGCCGGATCGAATGCGTCCGACACCGAGTACTCGGCGTCCTGGTAGCCGATGACCCGGTTGGACCAGTCGAACAGCAGCATCCGATCCTGCGACGGCACGCCCATGATGTCGGCGAGTGTGAGCAGCGGCAGCTCGGCTGAGACCTCCTTGGCGAAGTCGGCGTGCCCGCGATGCACGACTGCGCTCACGAGCCGTTCGGCCCGAGCAGAGATGGTGGCCTCCAGCTCTGCCACTGCGCTCGGTGTGAACGAGCGCATCAGCAGGCGCCGCAGCCGGGTGTGCTGGGGCGGGTCCTGGTTGAGCATCATCCGCTGGACGAATTCGAGCATCGCAGCGGTCCGGGGATCGCGGATCTGGGTGCCGCCGAGATGGGACGAGAACGTTCCCGGATCGCGCAGCACCCGGTTCATGAGCTCGTGGGTGAGCACCGCCCAGAAGCCGGGTCCTGCTTCCCATCCCATGAGCTGCGGCTCGGGCACCCAGTGGATTCCCGCATGCTCTCGCAGCTCTGCGATGAGGTCGTGCGGCACACCTTCCAGATAGGTGCGCGGGTCGAACAACGCCGCCGGATCCGGCGCAGTGCTGTTCGAGCCGCCGGCGGCACGGACCGTGCTCACGCCGCTCAGCCTGCCACCTGACGCCGACCGGGACCCACATCGGCGCCGTCGCGCGAGCCCGCAGCGACGCCGGGCGGGTCGACATCGCTGCTGTTCGGCTTGGCCGCAGGCCTGCGAGGGCCGCTGCCGTCTCGCTCCGGCGGCGCCGGCGGCTTGGCGAGCATGAAGAAGATCATCCCGACGCCGGTCATCACGGCGAGCACGACGAAAGCCAGCGTGTAGCTGCCGGTCACATCCGCCACCGTGCCCGCGAACAGCGGCCCGAGCACGGTTCCGATCAGCACGATCGTGGAGCTGATGCCCATGATCGTGGCGAACGAGGACGTGCCGAAGAAATCGGCGCGCAGCGCCTGCATGAGCGGGCCCCGGGCACCCCAGGCCAAGCCGTGCAGCAGCACGAAAAGCACGATGACCCAGAAGTTGCCAGACCATGCGAGCAGCAAGAGCGCCACAGCGTGGCCGCACATGGCCACCGAGGCGATGAGCCGCTTGTTGATCCGGTCGCCGAGGTAGCCGCCGAGCGCCATGCCGGCCACCTGCACGAGCGGGAGCGCGGCGGCGACGAAGCTGGCCTGCTGCAGCGAATAGCCGCGCTCGGAGGTCAGGAAGAGCGGCAGATGCGCCATCACCACGCCCACCACGAACAGGGCGCTCATGTGCCCGAGCGAGATCATCCAAAAGGCGCGGGTGCGCATGGCCTCCTTGGCCGTGAAGTGGATGTCGCTGAGTCCCTCGGCGCAGACCGTCCTGCCGTTGGCGACCACGCTCGCGCCGCCGTCGATCTGCTGCCCGAAGTCCTCCGGGCGGCCGTCGAGGTACTTCGCGAGCCACCAGGCCGCGGCTGCGCCCGCCACGCCGGACACCGCAGCAGTCGTCCGCCAGCCGAACTGCGTGAAGCACAGCGCCACGAGCGGCACGCACAGCCCGCCGACGCCGAGGCCCATGCCGCCGACCGACAGCGCCCGAGCCCGCAGCGCCTCGAACCAGCGCACGATCGAAACCGTCACCGTGACGAAGCCGCAGAAGCTGGTGCCCACGGCGATGAGAAGGAACGCCACATAGAAGTGCCACAGCGTCTGCAGCTGGCTGAACGCAACGAAGCCGACCGCCATGAACACGGTGCCGACCCGGGCGATGGCACGGGGGCTGAAGCGGTCGAGCAGCCAGCCATGGATCGGCCCGAGCAGCGCCGTCTCGGCGCGATTCATCGCGAACGCGCCCGACAGCGCCGTCTTGCTCCAGCCGTATTCTCCTTCAAGCTCGACGAAATAGGCACCCATGGCGTGCATGACCAGCGCCGCCTGCAGTCCCTGCATCACTGCCCCTGCGCCCACCACCTTCCAGCCGCGGAAGGTGGTGGTGCGTTTGGACATCGTTACATCCTGCCTGATGAGGCGGCTGCTGCGTCGGCTCAGAGCCCCTCTTCGGGCTGATCTAGACTCGTTTTTTCCTCCAGCCACGCACCAATGACTCCCAACGGAGCGAGGAGGGCACAACATGGCACGCAAGGTGACGGCGGCAATCGTGCAGACCGCCTGGACCGGCGACAAGGAGTCGATGATCGAGCTCCACGAGAAATACGTGGCCGAGGCGGCCGCAGCCGGTGCCCGGGTGATGTGCTTCCAGGAGCTGTTCTACGGGCCCTACTTCTGCCAAGTACAAGACGCCGAGTACTACTCCTACGCAGAAGCGATTCCCGACGGCCCGACCACCAAGCGCTTCTGCGAACTCGCGGAACAGCACGAGATGGTGCTCGTGGCGCCCATGTACGAGCGGGAGCAGGCCGGGCTCCTCTACAACACCGCAGCCGTCATCGACGCCGACGGGACCTATCTCGGCAAGTATCGCAAGAACCACATCCCGCAGGTCAAGGGGTTCTGGGAGAAGTTCTACTTCCGGCCGGGCAATCTGGGCTATCCCGTCTTCGAGACCGCCGTGGGGACGGTCGGCGTCTACATCTGCTACGACCGCCACTTCCCCGAGGGCTGGCGTGCCCTCGGGCTGGCCGGCGCGGAGATCGTGTTCAACCCCTCAGCGACCAGCCGGGGGCTGTCGGCATATCTGTGGCAGCTCGAACAGACATCATCTGCGGCGGCGAACATGTACTTCGTCGGGGCCATCAACCGCGTCGGCGTCGAGCCGCTGGGCGACAACGACTTCTACGGCACGTCGTACTTCGCCAGTCCCCGGGGGCAGATCATCGACGGGGCCGCATCGGACCACGCCGAGGAGTTGGTCGTGCGTGAGCTGGACCTCGAGATGCTCGATGAGGTCCGCAACCAGTGGGCCTTCTACCGAGACCGCCGGCCCGAGTCGTACGAACCGCTCGTAGCACCCTGAGGGGGCGAGCCAGCGCTGGTTCGAACTTCACAGACCGCTGCCCAGGGGGACACGAAGATGACGACGCTGATCAAAGGAGGCACCGTTGTCAGCTCGACCGGCGCCGATCCGGCCGAGGTGCTCATTGACGGCGAGCAGATCGCCGCGGTCTTGCGACCCGGCAGCGACATCGCCGTCGCGGCCGAGCAGGGAGCCGAGGTCGTCGACGCCACCGGACGGCTGGTAGTGCCCGGCGGCGTGGACGTGCATACGCACATGGAGCTGCCGTTCGGCGGCACCTACGCCTCCGACACATTCGAGACGGGAACGAGAGCTGCCGCGTGGGGCGGCACCACGACCATCGTGGACTTTGCCGTGCAGAAGACCGGCGAGAACGTGCGCGAATGCCTCGATGAGTGGATGGCCAAGGCCGAAGGCAACTGCGCGGTCGATTTCGGCTTTCACATGATCATCGGCGGCGTCGACAACGACTCGCTCAAGGAAATGGACCTGCTGGTCAACGAGGGCATCACCAGCTTCAAGCTGTTCATGGCGTACCCGGGGGTCTTCCTCGCCGACGACGGCCAGATCCTGCGGGCCATGCAGCAGGCGGCCGGCAACGGCGGGTTGATCATGATGCACGCCGAGAATGGCCTGGCCATCGACGTGCTGGCCGCCCAGGCGTTCGAGCGCGGCGAGACCGCGCCCGTCACCCATGGCTATGTGCGCCGCCCCGAACTGGAGTCGGAGGCCACCCACCGGGCGATCCAGCTCGCAAAGGTCGGCGCCGCGCCGCTGTACATCGTGCATCTGTCGGCGGCAGAGGCCCTCGAGCAGGTGACGCTGGCACGCGATGCCGGCATGAACGTGTTCGCGGAGACCTGCCCGCAGTACCTGCATTTCAGTCTCGAAGAGCACCTCAACCTGCCCGGCTTCGGGGGCGCCGCCTATGTGTGCTCGACGCCGATCCGCGCTCGCGAAGAAGGCCACCAGGACGCCCTGTGGAAGGGGCTGCGGACCAACGATCTGGCCGTCGTGTCCACCGACCACTGCCCGTTCTGCATGAAGGAGCAGAAGGAGCTCGGGCTGAACGACTTCCGGGCGATACCCAACGGCATCGGCGGGGTCGAGCACCGCCTGGACATGATCTACCAGGGCGTGGTGACCGGCGAGATCGGCTTGGCTCGCTGGGTGGAGCTCTGCGCGACCACGCCTGCTCGCATGATGGGCCTGTACCCGCGCAAGGGAATCATCGCGGCGGGATCCGATGCCGACATCGTGATTTATGACCCCGAGCATCGCTGGACCATCAGCGTCGACAACCACCACATGAACATCGACCACTCGGCCTATGAAGGGGTCGAGGTGACAGGACATGTCGACACGGTGTTTTCTCGGGGTCGCAGGATTGTCGACGGCGGCCAGTACCTGGGGCGCTCCGGCGACGGCCAGTACCTGCCTCGGGGGCTGTGCCAGTACCTGCAATAGGCGGCAGCACCATGGCCCGACGCAACGGAGCGTTCGGGCAGCAGAACGGATCGGGGGGCTGAGAACATGGACTTCGGCGTTGTTCTTCAGACCGATCCGCCTGCGTGGCGCGTGGTCGACCTGGCCCAGCGGGCCGAAACGCTGGGATTCGACTACGGGTGGACTTTCGACAGCCATGTGCTGTGGCAAGAGCCCTATGTGATCTACAGCCAGATGCTGTCGGCCACGAACCGCATGATCGTCGGCCCGATGGTCACCAATCCGGGCACCCGGAACCCGACGGTCACCGCGTCGTTGTTCGCCACGCTCAACGACATGTTCGGCAACCGGACGGTGTGCGGCATCGGCCGGGGCGACTCGGCCATGCGGGTGCTGGGCCACCGTCCCACCAGCCTGGCCACGCTGTCGGAGTCGATGGCGGTCATCAAGGGCTTGGCTGAGGGCCGCGAAGTCACCTACAACGGCACCCGTCAGCAGATTCCGTGGTCGTCGGGCAGCCGGCTCGACATCTGGATGGCCGCCTACGGTCCGCGTGCGCTGCAGCTCTGCGGCGAGCAGGCCGACGGGTTCATCCTGCAGCTCGCCGACCCCCAGATCACCGAATGGACCGTTGCAGCCGTCCGCCGTGCCGCTGCTGATGCCGGGCGCAACCCCGATGATCTGTACATCTGCGTGGCAGCGCCCGCCTACGTCGGCGACAACCTCGCCCACCAACGCGACCAGTGCCGCTGGTTCGGCGGCATGGTCGGCAACCACGTGGCCGATCTCGTCGAGCGGTACGGCGACACCGGGGGCGGGGTGCCCCAGGCGCTCACCGACTACATCGCCGGGCGCGAGGGCTACGACTACGCCGAGCATGGAAAGGCCGGCAACGTCCACACCGACTTCGTGCCCGACGAGGTGATCGACCGGTTCTGCATTCTCGGCGACGCGGATCATCACGTGGCCCGGCTCAGCGAGCTGCGAGATCTGGGCGTGGACCAGTTCGCCATCTACCTGATGCACGACGCCAAGGACGAGACCCTGAACGCCTACGGCCAGCGGATCATTCCGGCGCTCGCGGCATGAGCGGCTGGAGGAGATGGCTGCTGACTCTCGCAGCCGGTGCAGCGGGGTCCTATGTGGCCCGCTGGCTGCTCGGACTCGGCGTTCCTCCGTGGGCCCTCATACTGCCGTTCGCATTCATGATGCTGTGGTGGATCGCAGCAATGTTCTGGCTCACGGTGCTGCGCATCCGTGTCCTACAGCAACGACGCCGTGAACTTCACAACAACTGACCTCTCTTGGCGGCCGCTGCCGCGCTTCAGCTCCTTGCCCGTCTCGACGACGCTGCTCGAGCGATGGCAGCAACCTGTTCGACGCACAGCGGCGCCGAACTCGACGGGCACCTGATGGTTGACGGGCGGATTGGCCTGACATGAGGGTCGGCGCTTGGCTCACGGCCCGGCGAGTGGACCTGCTGCTGGGGATTGCGGCGACGGCAGCCGTCGGGTCTGGGCTGGCGTCGTGGGCGGTGGGCACCGGCTGGGGCCGCTGGCTGACCGTCACGCACGCCCTCGCCGGCCTGAGCCTGCTGGCGCTGGCCCCCGCCAAACTCCGCGGCTCGGTGCGCACGGGGCTGCGGCGCCGCCGTGCCAGCCGATGGCTGTCGATGCTGCTCGGAGCTCTCGTCGTTGCGACCGTTGCGCTCGGGGTGTTGCACGCAACCGGGCTGTGGCACGGCGTGGGCTGCTGGTCGGCGCTGTGGACCCACGTCCTGCTGGTCGCGTTCGTGGCCCCGCTGCTGGGGTGGCACATCGTCAGCCGGCCGGGCCGTCCCGGCATCGCCGACCTCGACCGCCGGGCGTTCATCGGCGGGGCCATCGCATTGGGGGCCGCGGGCGCTGCCTATTGGATCCAGCAGTTGGCGGTAGGCGGCAACCGGCGATTCACCGGCTCGCACGAGATCGGCTCGTTCACGCCCGCCGAGATGCCGACGACCATGTGGCTCAACGACCGGTCGCCCCGGGTGGCAGCTTCCGACTGGGAGCTCACCGTCGCCGGCGAGCCGGTCGAGCTGGAATCCCTGCACGACCGGGCGACGCCCCTGACCGCCGACCTCGACTGCACCGGCGGATGGTGGAGCCGCCAGTCGTGGGACGCAGTGCCGTTGGCCGAGTTGCTGCCTGCAACCGACGCGCCCACGCTGGAAGTCACCTCGCTGACCGGCTACAGCCGACTGTTCCCCGCCCGCGACGCGGCCAGTCTGTATCTGGCCATCGGCTACGGAGGTGAACCGCTGCGTCGAGGCCACGGCGCCCCGGTCCGGTTGGTGGCACCTGGCAGGCGGGGCTTCTGGTGGGTGAAGTGGGTCAGCCGTATCGACACCGTCAGCCGCCCGTGGTGGCTCCAGCTCCCCTTCCCGGCGGAATAGCGAGTCGTGATTGGACGTTGTTCCGTCGGGTGAGCGCTCGTACCGAATGCAGCAACGCTCGGACCCAAATATTCACATACTCAATGATAAAATTGAGAATGTGAATACATCAGCACCGGCGCTGGCACCGCTGTTCAGATCAGATCAGCAACTGCGCCTCCTCGGTGTCCTCTTCGGCGGCACCGGGGAGGAACTCACTGTGGGAGAACTCGCCGTGCGCGCCGACGTTGCGCAAGCCACCGCGAGCCGCGAGGTCGCTCGTCTCGAACAGCACGGCCTCGTGAAGACGCGCGCTCTGGGCCGCAACCGGCTGGTGCGCCCCAACTGGAGCCTGCCGTGGGCGCCGGAATTGCGCTCAATCCTGTTGCAGACCGTCGGCGTGCTGGGGCGCCTCGGCGAGGTGCTCAGCGGGCTGGAAGGAGTCGATGAAGCGTTCGTGTTCGGGTCGTGGGCCGCTCGTTTCGAGGGCGAGCCGGGTCCCTTTCCGAACGACATCGATGTCGTCGTCGTCGGCGACGTGCCGCTGCGGTCAGTTCGCAGAAAATGCCACGAGGTCGAGCAGCACCTGCGAGCAGACATCAATCCTGTTGTGATCGACGCAGACACGTGGAACGCCTCCGAAGCGGAGCCATTCGTCGCTCACATCCGGGAGCAGCCGTTGGTGCCGATCTCACTCGATGCAGAGCCCGATGGCTGACTGGCTGGCCGGAGCAGCGGCAATCTCGTCGAAGCGCATGAGACTTGGATGGACTGCGCTCTCGCCGAATATGGCGATCTCGCTTCTATGAAGCTCAATGGACGCCATGTCCGTGAAGCAGCCGATGTAGCGGAACGGGTCGTCAACGCAATCCCCAGCGTTCTCGCCGGCAAATCCATGAAGGGCCGGTCCCAGTAAATCGGCCACACGCTCGTCATCTGCGATGCATACACCGCTGTGCTTGAATGGCTTCAATGAAGGGCCGATCAATTGATCGGCCAAACTCGGCCTGACCTTCTGCCTCGTCTGCCGCGGCCTAATGCTTCAATGAAGGGCGGGAAATATTCCCCGCCAAACCGGCGCTTCGCGTTTGCGCGTGGGGTAGGCCGGTGAGGGTCACGGACCGATAGGGAGGGATCCCCCAGAATCGGAGGTGTTGCAGCCCCGAGTTCTGGAGGATCCCTGTGAGTCTTGACGCTATTCGCGCGTTGGGTGTGGTTGTCGGCTTGGGTGCGGGCGTGGCGGTGACCGGTGTGAGGGGCCGCGATGGCGGTCTGCTTGAGATCGGGATCGAGCTGGCGGGACGGCCGTGCTGTGGTGGCTGTGGGGGGCCGGTGTGGTCTCATGGCGCCAGCACGGTGAGGCTGGCTGATCTGCCGGCGTTGGGGCGGGCGGTGCGTTTGGTGTGGGCGAAGCGCCGCTGGCGGTGCCCTCGAAGTGGCTGTGGGGTGTGCACGTTCGCCGATCAGGACCCCGAGATCGCGCCGCGGCGGGCGCGGATGACCAGCCGGGCGGCGCGTCACGCGACCCGCCGCGCCGGCGCCGGTCGGGCGATCAGCGAGATCGCCGCGGAGGTCGGCTGCGGGTGGCACACCGCGATGGCTGCGGTGCACCGGTGGGGCACGGCGCTGCTCGACGCCGACACGGCACGCCTCGACGGGGTCACCGCTTTGGGCCTGGACGAGATTCTGATGTTCCGCGGCGGCCGCTGGCGCGAAAAGCACTGGGGCACCACCATCGTCGACACCCGCCGCGGCAGGCTGCTCGACATAGTCGCCGGCCGCAGCGCCGACGGGGCCACCGAATGGATCCGGGCGAGATCGTCGCTGTGGCGGCAGCAGGTGCGCTGGGGCGTGATGGACCTGTCAGGTCCCGATCGCAAGACGTTCACCGACGCGCTGGCGCACGCCCGCCAGGTGGCTGACCCGTACCGGGTGATCAAGCTCGCCAACTCCGCTGTCGACGACGTGCGCCGCCGGCGGGCCAGGCACCAAAGGCGATCCCCTCTATCGGATACGCAGGCTGCTGGGGAAGCCGCCGAACGCGTCACCGACCGCGGCCGGCACAAGCTGCGGGGCCTGCTCGCAGCCGGCGACCCCGCGGCGAGGTGCGAGACGCGTGGCACGCCACCGAGACTCTGCGCGGCGTCTACCGGATCCCCAGCCGAGCCCTCGCCGTCGAGACAGTCGACGAGCTCGCCCGCGACCTCCAAGCCGACACTTACTGCGCCGAGCTGAACAAGCTCGGCCGCACCCTCGCCGCCTGGCGCACCCAGATCACGAACAGGCACCGCTCACGCGTGACCAACGGGCCGACCCAGACCGCGAACAACCTCGCGAAGCTGATCAAGCGGGTGTCGTTCGGGATCACCAACTTCGACCACTACCGCACACGAGTCCTGCTCTACGCCGGAAAGCCCGACTGGACCCTGCTCGACGACCTCACCCCACGCTAAAACGCGAAGAGCCAACAAAGGGAGGGGGAATACTCCCCCTCCAAGCTCGGACGATGTCGTCCAGTCCGCGTGCTGGTTTGTCGGCGCTCAACAAAGGGAGGGGGAATACTCCCCCTCCAAGTCGATGGTCAGCCACAGCGGCAGATGGCCGGTCCGCGCCGCTCAACAAAGGGAGGGGGAATACTCCCCCTCCAAGGTCGCCGCCTCCTAGGCCCGCCCAGCGATCTCAAACGCTCAACAAAGGGAGGGGGAATACTCCCCCTCCAAGAACGCGACACAGGCCCTCTAGGGCGAGCGTTCGCGTCCGCTCAACAAAGGGAGGGGGAATACTCCCCCTCCAAGGTGGTGCGCCGGTTGATCGCTAACAGCCCCTTCGCGGAGCGCTCAACAAAGGGAGGGGGAATACTCCCCCTCCAAGCTCGCAGCTACCGGCCCAGGTCGAAGTGTCGAAGCTACGCTCAACAAAGGGAGGGGGAATACTCCCCCTCCAAGTGCGGTCAACCCAGATGCCTGATGAGACCGGACCCAGCGCTCAACAAAGGGAGGGGGAATACTCCCCCTCCAAGATGCACGAACCCGCGTTGCATCTGCAAGACGTGGGACGTCGCTCAACAAAGGGAGGGGGAATACTCCCCCTCCAAGGCACGTCGCCCCGGACGGGACAGTCGTGAACGTGTCGGTCGCTCAACAAAGGGAGGGGGAATACTCCCCCTCCAAGCGACCCCTACTGTAGTAACCAATAAGTACAGCATGACGCTCAACAAAGGGAGGGGGAATACTCCCCCTCCAAGAAGGTCAGCGTCCACTCGACGGGC
Organism: Acidimicrobiia bacterium; assembly: GCA_022827265.1. Taxonomy (GTDB): domain Bacteria; phylum Actinomycetota; class Acidimicrobiia; order Acidimicrobiales; family Poriferisodalaceae; genus Poriferisodalis. The sequence continues at coordinate 20,004 of JAJDTF010000008.1, forward strand.
GGCGTCCAGCCCGCTCAACAAAGGGAGGGGGAATACTCCCCCTCCAAGGCCGACTTCCCCGCCGAAGTACACCGACTTCACCGACGCTCAACAAAGGGAGGGGGAATACTCCCCCTCCAAGATTGCCTGTCAAGGCCACGCCGAGGTCGTGAACGAACAGCGCTCAACAAAGGGAGGGGGAATACTCCCCCTCCAAGAGGCTCAGGCTGCCGATAGGCGCTCGCCGCAGGGTCCGCTCAACAAAGGGAGGGGGAATACTCCCCCTCCAAGCATCGCCGCTGCCGATGATCAGGTCCTCGGT
>JAJDTF010000125.1 GCA_022827265.1 Acidimicrobiia bacterium
CTCATGCACATGATCGGGGTTGAACCATGACGTTCCCACGGGTTTGGAGGTGCCCACCATCACCGCATACGCCGTGGACAGGTCGAGTTCTCGGGAGTCCTCCAGGTCACGCGCCACACAGGTGCGCCCGAAGAAGTGGACGTGCTCGAAGCTGTCCACCAGTCGGGCGCAGTCGTACACATCCTCGATGGCCGAGGGTCGGAAGCTGTTGGTTTCGTAATCGTGGATCAGCACTGCCGCGCCGGCGGTGCCGAAGTGCACCCTGTTGCCGCCCACATGTATCGATCGGTCGTCGTCGAAGCCGTGCCAGATCCACTCCTTGGCCGCCGTTTCGATGGCGCGTTCCACGACGCCGCGAGGCAGATGAATGCGTCCGTTGTCGTCGACCCACCCGCCGACGGGCGTCGCCGCCTCGACGAACTCGTCGAGGGGATCGCCCATGCCGACGTCTTCGAGCAGTCCGAGTGCGGTGTCGTACACCTGCTGCATGTCGCTCTCAGTCAGCGGTTTGAATCGGCCCGCGGGCAGGCCCGGGCGAACCGGTCGGCGGTCGCGCTCGGGCGCAGCTTCGCGGACGGCGATGCGGCCGGCTCGGCCGCCGCCGCGGCGCCGCCGGGGCGCCTCAGCAGTCTCGGGTGACGGTGCAGCCGTGTCAGACATCTCCTGCCGGCACCTCCTGGGGCAATCTGTGTTGTGAGTGGCGGTGTACGCCGGGTCCTTGTGGTTCAGGGTCAGAGATGCGACAGCGCAGCCATGTCGGGTTCAGGCGCGCAGCGCCGCATTGCGTGGGTCGTAGGCGGCCTCGGCCAGCACGGTCGCGGTGCGCCGTTCGCCGAGCAGGTCCAGTTCGAAGGTGCTGCCGGGGGCTTCGAAGCGGGGATCGACGTAGACGAATGCGAGGCTGCGGCCCACCGAGTGACCCCAGGCGCCGCTCGTGCCGATGCCCATGGGCTCGTCGCTGCCGGGCGCGAACGCCGGCTCGTTGCCACGCACGTCGTTGTCGCTCGCATCCACCTCGCAGTAGACGAGCACCATCGACAGCGGCTCGCCGCGTTCCTCGGCTTCGCGGCGGGCCGCGGCCGCGTCACGGCCGATGAATGACCGGCTGTAGTCCACGAATCTGCCGAGCCGGGCTTCGACCGGTGTGATCTCGGTAGTGAGTTCGCTGCCCCACGCCTTGTAGGCCTTCTCGATGCGCATGACGTTCATCGCGTAGCTGCCGAAGTGCACCAGGCCGTGGGGCTCGCCGGCTTCGCCGACTGCGTCATACACGCCGGCCAGATCGTCCATCGGGCAGTGCAGCTCCCAGCCCAGTTCGCCGACATAGGACACCCGCAGCGCGATGACGGGCACTCCTGCCACCGAGATCTCCTGGGCAGTCAGCCAGCTGAACTCGTCATTGCTCAAGTCGGCATCGGTCAGCGGCGACAGCACGTCGCGCGCACGCGGGCCGGTCACGCCCAAGATGGCCGTGTCGTCGGTGGCGTCACGCACCTCAACCTGCTCGCCGGCGGCGATGTGGTCACCCAGCCAGTCCAGGTCGTGGCTCTGGCCCATGATCGCCGAGGCCAGCCAGAACCGGTCCGGTGCCAGGCGGGCGATGGTCATCTCGCACTCGATGCCGCCCAGGGTCGTCAGCATGTGTGTGAGTCGGATGCCGCCGTCGCGCCCAGGCAGGCGGTTGGCCGACAGCCGGTCCAGCAGCGCTCCCGCGTCGCGCCCGCTCACTTCGAACTTGGCGAAGGCGCTGAGGTCGGCCACGCCGACGCGCTCGCGCACGCCCCGCACCTCAGCGCCGACCACGTCGTGCGCATTGGAGCGGCGGAACGAGTGAGCCTCAGGTGTGCCGCCGGGCGAGAAGTACTGGGGGCGCTCCCACCCGTAGATCTCCTGCCACTGCGCTCCCAGCGCGTCGAAGCGGCCCCACAGCGGCGTGGTCTTGACGGGCCGACCGGCGTCTCGCTGCTCGCCGGGCAGCCGCACCTGGTACATCTCGTGGTATTCGTCGAGCGCCTTCTCGAGTGCGAATTGCGACTTGGGGCCGGTGTGGTCGCCGAAGCGGCGCGGGTCCATGTTGCGCACGTTGATCTCGGTCTGGCCGTGGACCATCCACTGCGCGAGGTACTTGCCGGCGCCGGGGCCCTGGGTGATGCCGATCGACGCCCCGTTGCAGTGCCAGTAGTTGCGCACCCCCGGTGCGGGCCCCATGAGGTAGCCCGAGTCGGGGGTGTGGGTGATCGGTCCGGACACGACCTGCTTGATGCCTGCGTCAGACAGCACGCCGATGCGCTGCTCGGCGAAGCCGAGGCACTCCTCGAGCACGTCGAGGTTCTCGCCGGGCAGGTGGAAGTGCAGGTCCCAGTCGATGCCGTCGACGCCGTAGGACCGGGAGCCGGACATCTCGTACGGCCCGATGAGCAGGCCGTCGATCTCCTGGCGGTAGTAGCACGAGGCGCGTGGGTCACGCACCACCGGCAGCTCGAAATCGAGGGCTTCGACTTCGGGCACGGTCTCGGTCACCAAGTACTGGTGGATGACCGACACGATGGGAACGTCGAGCCCGATCATGGCGCCGAGCTGGGGTGCGTAGTGCCCAGCGGCGTTTACGACGTGCTCGCAGTGGATGGTGTCCTGCTCGTCATGGCCGTTCGATCCGTTGCGGCGGCGGGCCGGATCGGCACCGCCGCGCACGACCGTGACATCCCAGCTGCCGTCGGGACGCTGCGACATGCCGGTCACGAGCGTGTGGCGCATGATGCGGCAGCCCAGATCGCGGGCCCCCTTGGCCATGGCGTTCGTGCAGCTCGACGGATCGGTCCAGCCGTCATGGGGTGTGTAGAAGCCGAGCCGTACGTCGTCGAGATCGGTCAGCAGCGGGTGCCGTTCGGCAATCTCAGCGGGGCCGATCAGGTGCGACTCGACGCCGATCTGGGTGAGCATGGCGTGGACATAGTGGTGCCAGTCGACTTCGTCGGCCGTGCGTGCCAGCCGGATGGCGCCGCAACCGTGCCAGCCCGCTGACAGTCCTGTTTCGGCCTCCAAGCGTGGGTAGAGCGCGATCGCCTCCTGGTGAACCTTGGCCATGTTGAGATCGCCGATGAAGTTGGGGATCAGACCGGCGGCGTGCCACGTCGAGCCGGAGGTCAGCTCACCCTTCTCGACCAGGATCGTGTCGGTCCAGCCCTCATGCGCGAGGGCATACAGCAGGCCGGCTCCCATCGCCCCGCCGCCGACGATGACGCATTGCGCTTGTTCAGGCATGCTCAGTGATGCCGGGCCTGCTCAGACATACACAGGTCCCCATTTGTCCGGGCCAGACGCGAGCCGAACCCCCCGGTCCCGACCCCGTGGCATGCCGACGTGGTGCGCGCAAACTACCACCACTCCGCGCACCACTGCGCGCATCCTCGTCAGTCGGATTCAGACGGCGAGTGATACTCCAGCAACGAGGACTGACCACGCATGGCGACGATCCTCAGGAATCGAATCGCTCCAGCGCTGCTGCGAACTCGCCAATCGGCACGACATCGAAGTCTGTGCCCGTCTGCGAACTCTCCCCGCCATAAACGAATGTCTTGGAAGTCACGTTGGGCAACACGTCGGCGACCTTGCGGAGCGGTCGGAACCAATCCTGGGCGACGGTTGCGCCCGACTTGACTTCAATGGCGTTGATGCCGCGCCCTGTTTCGTACAGCAGGTCGCATTCGAGGCCGCCCGACTCTCGGTAGAAGCTGAACCGGGGATGATGCCCACGGTTGTATCCATACTTGAGGGCTTCAACTACAACGACGTTCTCGAAGAGCTGGCCACGCAGTGGATGCGTCGCCACCTGACTGGCATCTCGAATACCCAGCAGGTGGCTGGCGAGGCCGACATCGTAGAAATAGAGCTTCGGCGACCTCACCAGCCGCTTTCGAATGTTGGCGAAGTGCGGCTCGAGCCGGAACGCGATGTAACTCCGCTCCAGAACCGTGAGCCAGTGCCGGACGGTCGTGTGTGTCACTCCGAGGTCTCCCCCGAGCGATGACAGGTTCACGAGCTGGCCGATCCGTCCCGCGCACAGTGCCGCGAACTGGCGGAACGTCGAGAGATCACCGACACCGCCCATGCGGCGCACATCCCGCTCGACGTAGGTGTCGAAATAGTCGGCCAACACCTGTCGAGGATCGAGATGCTGGTCGATGATGCGCGGGTAGAAGCCGTTGTACATCAGTTCGTCGAGCGAATCGGCCCCGCCGGCCCGGCGATGCTCGTCGAAAGAGAATGGAAGCAGGCGCAGCTGTGCTATCCGGCCCGCCAGAGACTCGCTGATTGCCTCGTTGAGCTTGAAGTTCTCGCTGCCGGTGAGCACGTACTGGCCGTTCGTTCCGCTGGCGTCCGCCAGCTCCTTGAGATACGAGAACAGGGACGGCACATGCTGAACTTCGTCGATCACGGCAGGCCTGCCGAGATCCCGGAGAAACCCTCGCGGATCGCGCTCGGCTCGTCCGCGAACATCCAGCGCATCCAAGCTGATGTACTTGACGTCTGAAGAGTCGAACACTGACCGGCAGAGCGTCGTCTTGCCGGATTGACGCGGCCCGGTCACCGACACGAACGGGAACTGCCCGAACAGCCGCAGCAAACGACCGGCGATCTCTCGACGAATCATGGTCGCATCGTACCTGCAAGAGTCTGCAATCTGAAAGTTTAAGTTTCAGATTGCAGACTCATAGGCGGACGCGCTGGTTGGTGGGGTCGTAGAAGCTGCGGATCGACGGTGTCGCGGCGATGCGGCGGCCGGCGATCTCGATGTCGAAGCTGCCGGCTTCGAGCCAGGACTTGGTGACCGCCTGCGGCTCGGGGTCGGCCGCGGTCGGGTGCGTCACATAGCCCATCGCCAGGCAACGGTCCTCGGTGTAGCTCCACATGGCCGACGTGACCCGGCCGACGAGCTCGCCGTCGCGGCGGATCGGTTCGTCGTGATAGGCGAGCACGTCGGGATCATCGAGCCGGAACTGGATGAGACGGCGTGTGCGGGGCTCGTGGCGCTGCGATTCCAGCGCGGCGCGGCCGATGAAGTCCCGCTGCTTGTCCCACGCAATGGCGAAGCCCAATCCGGCCTCGAGCGGCGTGTCCTCGTCGCTGATGTCGTGGCCCCAGTGGCGGTAGCCGCATTCCAGCCGCAGGGTGTTCATGGCGTGGTAGCCGGCGTGGCCAAGCTGCAGTGACTCGTCGGCCGCTGCGGCGTCCTTGAGTGCCTCATAGACCGCCACCGCTCGCTGGTTGGGCACATAGAGCTCCCAGCCGAGCTCGCCCACATAGCTCATGCGAACGGCCAGCACCTCCATCGGGCCGCCTGCTGTCGCGACGTCGATGTGCTGAGCACTGCCGAAGCCGAACGATTCGTTGTCGAGCTGGGCGTCGGTGACGCGGCTCAGCAGCTCGCGTGAGCACGGCCCCATCAGCCCCAGCACCGCCCAGTCGTCGGTGACGTCGGCGATCTCGACATCTCTACCGCGACAGTGGCGTCGCAGCCACGCCCAATCACGGGTCTGGCAGGCAGCCGACGTGACCACCCAGAAGTCATCATCGCCGAGCCGCGTCACGGTCAGATCAGCCTCGATGCCGCCGCGTTCGTTGCACCACTGGGTGTACACGGCCCGTCCGGCAGGCACATCGATGTCGGCGACGCTGAGCGTGTCGAGCACATCCAGCGCGTCGGGGCCGCGAACGGTGAACTTGACGAAGGACGACTGGTCGAACACCGCCACGCCGTTGCGGACGGCATCGCACTCGCGGCCCGCGTTGGCCCACCAGTTCTGCTTGCCGTAGCTGTAGCGGTACTCCCGCTCCTGGCCGGGCTCGGCGAACCAGTTGGCCCGCTCCCAGCCCGCCGTCTCGCCGAACACGGCGCCCGCCGCATCCATGGCGTCGTGCAGTGCCGAGCGGCGCTGGTCACGGGCGCTCGTGTACTGGAAGAACGGCCAGTGCATCGCATACAGCAGTCCGAGGCTCTCGCTGATGCGCTCGCCCAGATACGTCTCGTCGGCCTGGAACGGCATGGCCCGGCGGATGTCCACTGCACAGAGGTCCATCGGCGGCTGCCGGTCTGCGATCCAGTCGGCGAGCACCCAGCCCGCCCCGCCGGCGGACTGGATGCCCACGGAGTTGAAGCCCGCAGCCACGAAGCAGCCGTCGACCTCGGGTGCCTCGCCGAGGAAGTAGGTGCCATCAGGAGTGAACGATTCGGGGCCGTTGAAGAACAGCTGCACTCCGCAGTCGGCCAGCACCGGCACGCGGTGGCACGAACGCTCGTAAACCGGGCCGACATGGTCCCAGTCCTCGTCCAGCGTGCCGAACTTGAAGTTGCGCGGGATGCCGCCGAGGCGCCACACCTTGGCCGCCGGCTCGAAGAAGCCGACCATCAGCTTGCCGGTCTCTTCCTTGAAGTACGTGTAGTTGGTGGGGTCGCGCACGATGGGGGTCGAGGTGTCGAGCCCTTCGAGCGGCTCGGTGACCACATAGAAGTGCTCGCACGCTTGCAGCGGAACGTTCACCCCGATCTGTGCGGCCAGATGGCGGGTCCACATGCCGGTCGCCAGCACCACGGTTTCGGTCTCGATGAGGTGGTCGCCCCCGGCGGCGCGGCCTGCCGGCTCAGTCCGGACGCCGCTGATGGCACCGTTGCGGGTCTCGAGCTCGGTGACGGCGACGCCCTCGATGATGCGGCACCCGCGAGCACGTGCGCCCTTGGCCAGCGCCATCGTGACGTCGACCGGTGACACCATCCCGTCGTCGGGCAGGTACAGCGCGCCGACGAGGTCGTCGGTTCGCATCAGCGGCCACATCTGCGACAGCTCGTCCATGTCGAGCTCGCGGGACTCGACACCGATGGACCTGCCCATGGATGCGCCGCGCAGGATCTCCTCCCAGCGCTCGCCGTCGGATGCCACCGAGATCGAGCCCGGCGCCCGGAATCCTGTGGCCTGACCCGTCTCGTCCTCGAGCGCTTCGAACAATCGCACGGTGTAGGT
>JAJDTF010000009.1 GCA_022827265.1 Acidimicrobiia bacterium
GTGCTGCTCGGTGAGGATGTGATTCAACAGCGTTGTCTTGCCCGCACCGAGAAAGCCCGTCAGCACCGTTACAGGAACTCGATCATCAACCATGACCTAGATGGTAATGATTCCCATTCCCGCATACACAGCGATGCCGGCCGGCACCGACTCAGCCCTGCCTGTTCGGTCGTTCAGCATGGGCGCGTTGACCCTCGCGGCTGAAGACCATCATGACGTCGGCCGGCCCACCTTGGGCTGCCAGCGCGTGCGGCGTCATAGTGGTGAACTCGGCGGCTTCACCCGCCTCGACATCGATCTCGCGGTCACCGAGATAGAGCCGTACCCGCCCGTCGAGGACGTAGAACCAGTCGTTGCCTGGGTGGACCCGCTGTTCTGGCCTTCGGCGTCGGGGTTCGAGGTGCATGCGCAGCAAGACGGCGTTGCTGGTCGGGCGACTCAGCAACCACGTCGTGTGGCCCATCCCGTATTGAGTGGTCGGACGTATCACGACGTCCTCGTCGTGGCCTGCTTCGAAGAGCGAATCGAGGTCGATCTGAAGAGCGCTGGCCAAGGGAACCAGCACGTCCAAGCTGATCGTGCGCTTGCCAGTTTCGATCCGGCTGATCGTCGACGCACTCAGATTGGTGCGATCTGCTAGCTCGTCGAGCGACATGCCCAAGCTGTGACGCAGGGCGCGCAGGCGGGTCCGGACCACGCTTTCGATGCTGCTTCCATCGCCCATTGCCGACCTTGGAGTTTCCAGCGCGCCCTTCTTGCGAATGCTGCAAATCAACATGCTAGGTATGGAATCGCTTCGTACGGTTCGCGTCATGAGCGAACAGCAGCATCGACCGATCACTCGGCATTGCGACGTTGCGGTCGTCGGCGGTTCGGCCGCCGGACTCGCTGCAGCGCTGCAAATCCAACGTCAGTACCGGTCGGTGATCGTCATCGACAGCGGCGAACCCCGCAATGCGCCTGCTGACCGCATCCACGGCTATCTCGGCTACGACGGCTGTCCGCCGACCGATCTCATCGCTGCGGGCAGGGCCGAACTGCGGCGCTACGGAGGCGAGATCCTCAGCGCTCGCGTCACCGATGCCGGCCGCGACGCTCACGGGTTCTGGCTCCACGCCGGCGGTGTGTCGGTTCGCTCCCGCCGGATCGTGGCAGCAACCGGCGTGATCGATGAACTTCCAGCGATCGAGGGCATCGACTCCCACTGGGGCGCGTCGATTATTCACTGCCCGTTGTGCCACGGCTATGAGACCCGCGGGCAACGCCTCGTTCAGGTCGTCACCCACCCAGTGGGGCTGCATTCTGCGCCGTTCTTCGCTCATCTGAGCAGACGGCTCACGCTGGTGATCAGCCCCGATCTCGCGGTCGACACGGACGAGTTGGCTGCGTTCGAGTCCGGAGGTGTCGAAGTGCTCTGCGGCGACGTTCGGCGAATCATCCATGGACCGGGCGCGGTCCTCGCAGGGGTTGAACTCGCCGACGGACGTCGCCTCACGGCTGACACGGTCGTCGTGACCCCTCGTATGCACCCCCGCATCGAACCATTCGGCGCGCTCGGACTCACCGCCCAGCCCCACCCGAATGGAGTGGCGGACGTCGTCGTGACGGGCCCTGCCGGCGAAACCGCTGTCGACGGTCTGTACGCAGCGGGCAACCTCACCGATCCAAGCCAGCAGGTGCTCGCCGCTGCTGCAGACGGCAGCCACGTGGGTGCCAAGGTTGCATTCGATTTGGCTGTCGAGGACCAAGCCACCGGTTCGCGCCAGTCGCCCGCTGAAGCTGAATGGAATTCCCGCTACTCGGGCGACGAGGTGTGGAGCGGCAAACCCAACGGCACTCTCGTCGCCGAGATCTCGTCTACGAGGCCCGGGCGGGCACTCGATATCGGAGCCGGCGAAGGAGGCGACGCCCTTTGGCTGTCGGAGCAGGGCTGGGATGTCACCGCAACCGATGTGGCACGCGCCGGACTCAACCGTCTCGCCTCCACCGCGGCCGCTCAGGGAGCAGCCATCCGATGCGTGGCCGCCGACGCCAACGCACTGCATGCATTCGGCAACGCCACTTTCGACTTAGTCTCGCTCTTCTACTCCGCTATCCCCCGGACGGGAGACGGACGGGCGATCGCAAACATCCTGAACGCCGTCGCCCCGGGCGGCACGCTGCTGATGGTCGGACACGCACCTCCATGGTCGGACACTGCGGGACTCGGTGACCGCCACTCGGCTCCATGGGACCGGGATGCCTTCATCGGCGTCGACCACGTCGAGGCAGCCATCCGCTCGAAACCAGGCTGGACCATCGTTACGAGCGAGCTCCGCGACCGGCCTCCCGGTTCATCCACCCATCATCACCACGACCAAGACCTCGTGATGCGTGCACGCCGGGCGGAGGCCTGAGGTTCCGCGAGTCGCCATGGGTTCGCCTTAGCCGGCTGCGGAAAAGCCGCTGGCGGAGGTGTCCGAGCGCGCCGGTCGTCTTCACGGCGTGATCGCGGAGATCGCTGACCGCCCGCGTCGCCTCGGCCAACGCCTCGCCAGTCGCCGGGTCAAGTGCGGGAATCGCAAGTTCGCCGATGTGCCGGGGCACGGTCTGAGAGACCGTGATCGTGCGCGGACTCTCATCGTCCCATGACCGCCATAGCTCGTTCTCGACTGTCGCGGTCTGCGCTGTATCTCGCGATTGTGTAGTGAATCGCGAGATTGGCTGCGTGCATGGCTGTACAGCTTCTCAAGGCTCAGCTATCGCTTCGCATCAGCGCCGACGACTTGGGCCGCGTCACCCAGGCCGCTCACTCCACCGGCGCAACAGTCGCGCAATTCGTTCGCGAGGCAGTGAGCGACAAGTGCAGGCAAGTCGAACAAGACAGGCCCGAGCCCGTCGCGGCCGAATTGCCCGCCGAGGGCCGCCCGCTGACGCGCAGCGAGCGCTTGATGCTCGCCGCAGTGACGCGCCACGCCGCCATCAGCAGCATCGCGGCCGCCTCGCGAGCGTCGGGCCTGTCTTGGTCGGCGGCGAAAGCAGCCTTGGAATCGCTGGCACGCCGCGGCGCAGTCAGGCAACGCACATCGACGCAGGGCTGGCGCCACGGCATCCGCGAGCGCAGCACCTGGGAACCGGTGATGTCATTGCCCGGCTGGCGGCAGCTCCAAGCCCAGGCCGAGCATGTGCGCCTGCCGGCGCCCGCGCCGCCGGGCGAGTTCAGCGGACCCGTCCCGCCCCAGTTCTGGCCGCTGCTGTGGAACCATCCCGACCCGTCCTCGCTGAGCATCCCAGCCGACGCCGAATATGTCGCCAACCGCCTGCTCAACGGCCCATCGGCCCTCGCCGCGCTGTGGGCATCAGCGCGCTTGCCTGTCGACGCCCTGCGGTCGTGCCTGGGGCTGCGCTCGACACGCCCGCACACCCGC